>JAITFF010000013.1 GCA_031281515.1 Holosporales bacterium
AGCCCAACAACTATTAACCACCAATAACAAAGATAAAAGTACCTTGCTCCCCATCATTAACCCTCCCTAGGATCGTATTATACAGCCTCAGTATATCAGTAATATTGGCTATATGTCAAGGAATTTATTTGAATTTAGGCAGTCTAACCTGAGGTTTGATGACAGCAGGCTTGGCCTGTAAATGAGCCTTTCTTGGAGGCCTACGCTTATACTTAACTTGTCGTTGTTTCCTAATCGACGGAGGATCTGGTAATTGATACATACTCCATCCCTTCATGTATCTTATCTGGCTTGAGAGATTCCTTTTTAAATCAAGTTGTGTTTCAGCTGCCTCTTCTTCGTCTTCCGTACTCCACTCAACATGCCCATATCTAGGACAAAATGAATGCCCATGTAGTGAGTAGTCAAACACATGGTCACAGATGGGATCATATGGTTGATCGTACATGTATCCAGTGATGGTCCTGAGTTCCTCATCATCAGACCAAATTTCTTCCATCACACTACCATCCTGACACAACAAGGTATCGGCGTATTTCCCATCACTAATATAGTGCAAGCCATGCACAAGCTCATGGAATATGGATTGTTCAAGTGACTTCAGTTTGTGAACTACCTCTCCGCTTGAATTTACCGAGTAATATTGACGTTCTGGAATACCAGACCCATCCGATTGATATAATGATAAATTGACGAAGCCCGCTTTAACCGTCTCATCATAGCAACTCCCATCACCTGAGTAGTTTACTAATCCGATCTTCTTGCCTGATAATCCACACTTAACCGTTAGCAGTTTTAGTAATGTTTGCCCTACTATGTCGTTGCAGATAACATCTAAAGCTCTCCGCAAAATAACTTTATTATCAGCTATGTTTTTGAAAAAGTGCTTGGGCTTCCTGGGACTACGAACCTTGTACTCATACGTACCATCCAAGTCTATCACGTTACGTACATCGACATGCTCAAGGCCATCGAATATAAGTACTTCACTTGAGGTTAGGTGTATATCTTTTGTATCTCTTACAAATTTTTCACAATTAAACATTATTATTTCTCCTTTAAAATTTTGATTGATTTTTTTTGATTGATTTATAAAGGCGGCAGGACTGCCACCTGATATCAGGATAGGATATCTCAGATGAGAGGTGCAAATTATTTTTACGCCCATACCATTTGAAGTTCGGCACGGTCCTTGATATGGTTTCACTTTTCTGAGCTGGTCAAAAGCAAGTCGAAATCGGTACCTTGTTTTAGCTATTGGAGCCAGGAGAAGATGGAAAGTTTACGAGGATTAAGGCCGAAGGTGTCATTAAACAACCTTGGACTCCCCACGAAAAGTTCATAATTGATCATGTTCTTATCTCTTTTGAACTTTTATGCAGAATGATTTTTATCAAAACAGGTTTAATATGTGGGAATGTGCATCTCGAATTCACAGCAAAGTGATGGATGATGAAGTTGAATCCTCCAGTTCTGTGGTGATTCTGGTTAGGTGGATTCGCGTAGAAAAAGCTGATAGAATAGCTCTGTTTTGCTGATTTTAGTGATTAATTTTTGGTGCTATGTCTGGACATTCCCAATTTAAAAACATTATGTACAGAAAGGGCGCTCAGGACGCTCGGCGAGCGAAAGTCTTCGCTAAAATTGCCCGCGAAATTACGGTGGCCGCCAAAATTGGAGGAGACGATTCATCGGCTAATCCGAGATTACGAGCTGCCCTCGCATTGGCCCGCGAAAACAATATGCCGAAGGATAATGTCGAACGAGCAATCGCGAAGGCCCTCGGACCAGATGATGGATCGAATTTCGATGAGGTTCGTTACGAGGGGTATGGTCCGTCCGGAGTCGCCATCATCGTCGAAACCCTGACGGATAATCGAAATCGGACAGCCTCAGAAGTTCGCTCAGCTTTTTCTAAGTTTGGTGGAAATTTGGGAGAGACTGGAAGCGTCTCTTTTTCCTTCAATAGGATCGGACACCTGATCTATCAAAAGATCCGCGGAGGATTCGAAAAAGCCTTTGATTTTGCGATCGATGCTGGGGCCGATAATGTTGAAGAATTCGATGATATGGTCGAAATCGTCTCATCAGTCGAATCTTTTGCTGATGTTCGAGATGCATTCGTCAGAGAATTTGGAGATCCAATAGAGTCAGGGTTAATCTGGCGTCCAACCGTATTGGTCCAGTGTCCCGATGAGACCAAAGCAACTATTCAAAAATTAGTGGATATTCTGGAAGACAATGACGATGTTCAAAAGGTATTTCACAATATTGATGAAGAATAGCGATGATCAATACTACGCGCTTGGACGCTTTGTCTAATCGTGGTATAATACTTGGGGGGTGTTTGTCTGGGTATTATTATAATGCGAGCGGTACTGAATAAATGAACGAAGACGAGATTAAATCAAAAAAAATTAAAATTATGACGCGTAAAACGTGGAAATCTCTCTGGGTTTACCTGTTACTGGCGATCTGTGTTTCGGCCGGCTGCACCCTCGTCATCCTGAAGATCTGGACGAATCGATATGAGCTGGATATTCAGAATGCGACGAGCCGATGTGATCTATTGGAAAATAAAATCAAAGCGATATCGGATTCTGTTTCTGATACATTCAACAAGATCGATGATATAATGATGGAGTTAAAATCCAGTAAAGAAAGCTCGTCATACATTTATACGAGTATCGCCTCCCTACAAAAAGATGTCGAATGCATTAAAAATGAAATTAATATTAAAATTAATCACGATGACGATATCTCGAAGACATTGCCGCCAGAGAAAAAGGAGTTCATAGAATCATTCGAAAACCTGGTTAAAGATGGGGCCCCTTTCGCGGCGTTCATCGCGGCCCATTCCGAAAAGATTGATATGAAAAAGTATGCGACCGGTAACGAGATAATGAAATTCAGCGAGATGACGATAAAATCTGCTCAGTCTTTGTGGAAGGCGTTTGCCTCGATCAGTGTGGCTGTATTCGATACAGTCGTCGAAGAATCGTTCTGGGAAAAACAGAAACGCATCATAAAAGAGAAAATACTCGGCGCATTTAAAATATGGAAGAAGGAAGATGGCGATGAAGCGGCGAGAATCTCCAGCGATACTGATGACAAGTCACTATTTACGATGGCACTTGGAGCAGCAAAGGACGGAGATTTCGAAAAGTCGCTGGAAATACTTGAAAAAATCGATGTCAAGAACGAGGAATTGAGTACCTTAATGCTGGACATGAAAAAACGTGCAGACCTCGAGAAGACATTTCGAAGATTTAAAACTGATTTCATTGAATCAGAAAGCAAGAATATATCTATCTCAAATAAGTAATTGTTAGTATCCAATAGATTTGCTAAAATGAAATAAAGAAGGTACCTCAAGGCGAGAAATAATGAAGAGAATAATATCGAGTATAATACTTGGAGCATCGATTATATTGGGGATATCTATTAGTACAAAGCAGACCATCAAAAACGGACTAATGACATCAAGAATGACGATTCACGGAAGGGCTGAAGAAGAGGTTAAGGCGGATCTAATCGAGTGGAGGTTTGAATACTCAACTGTTGGTGATGACGTTGAAAATGTCAAACACTCGGTAAAAGAAGCAAAAACAAAGATTGTAGAAATGTTGACGAGTGCTGGCCTCGAGCAGGACATCGATTTTGAAGTCCTACCAAAGCATTTGCAGCACTCGAAGACAGATGATGGTAAGAATGTCTTCACTATTTCCCAGAATTATGAAATTCGGTCGGCCAAGCTAGAAGCAGCAGAAAAAGCATACAAAGCATCGGCACACTTGCCTGAGGATGGCATTGCCATTACAACTCTCAGGGATGCCACCTATCACATAAAAGATGCAGTATCAATTGAAAGAAAGCTGACGCCGCAAGCCGTACAAAATGCCATAAATTGCGCAGAAGAGCTGGCGGCTTCTCAGGGCTGCAGGATAGTAGGCCCGCCTGGAATCGAATACGCAGGATCCGTAGATTGCAGGGATAAAGGTGATACCAATTACAGATCGTATGGGGATGCGAAAAGAAAAGATCAGATAGCCTCGATTACGTTACAAGTTTCCTTCACAATGCTCAAAAACGACTAGGGACACAGCCGCCACTCCGTGCCCAGAATAGCATTCGGAATCTTTAGGCGGCGTGCAGGATCGATTCAAGCTTCCTTATGGCGTCCGATTCTTCTATCTCATCTACCACGGATACCTCCCTTGCCAGCCTCTCGAGGGCATGCTGATATATCTGCCGCTCACTGAACGACTGAGCAACGTCGCCGTCCCCCCTGTATAGCTCGCGGACAACTTCGGCGATCGCGATCGGATCTCCAGAATTAATCTTAGACTCATACTCCTGGGCTCTTTTACTCCACATCAAACGGCGTTTTTTAGTCTTCTGAACGAGAACTCCAAGTGCCTCTTCCATATCCTCTTTGCTGACAACCCTGCGCAGCCCAGCATCTACCGCCCTTTTTACGGGCAGTTTCAGCTCCAATTTATTCTTCGGGAAAGAGATGACGAAAAACTCAACCACCGTTCCATCGATGTTGATTTTATCGACTCGATCAAGTCGCCCGACACCATGGGATGGATAAACAACCCACGCGCCTACTTCGAAAGAAGTCCTCCCATCAACACACCTCATTTTCCGATTCTCTTGAAATCCAGTCGTTTTAATTCTGGTTAACAAATAATTAACATAATTGGACTTCAAAGTCAATCGCGGTGTTGAATTTACAGGTGAGTTTTGCTAGCATCATTTGCGGCTGGATGTAATTTTCGGCGTAGTTTTAGGTGTGTTGAGTTTTCCGATGCCCTTGCAGTGTGAAAGGCTCTGGGTTTCAAATTTGCTCTCTCACCGTTGGTTTTTAATCGGAAAGGAATGAGGCAAGCGCCATGTCTATCAGGTTTACAATGCGGCAGCTATTAGAGGCCGGTGTCCATTACGGACACATCACGAGGAAGTGGAATCCAAAGATGTCTCCATACATTTTCGGAAGCAGAGGGGGAATTCATATCTTAGACTTAGAGCAGACTGTTCCGATGCTGGATTATGCTCTGAACGTTATAGTGGATGTAGCGGCTAATCATGGCCGAGTTCTTTTCGTCGGAACCAAGGCTCAGGCGGCAGAAAGGATCAAGGAAGCCGCCAGTAAGTGCGGACAGTATTATGTTAACCACAGATGGCTCGGTGGGATGTTGACCAACTGGAAGACGATACATCAGTCGATCAGGAGATTAAAATCCCTGGAAGACACGATTGCGAACCCCGTCGGCCTGACGAAGAAGGAGGTCCTGAAACTGCAGCGAGAACACGGAAAACTCGAATTAGCTCTCGGTGGGATTCGAGAAATGGGAGGCATCCCTGATCTCGTCGTCGTAATCGACACTATTCGGGAAGACATTGCCGTGAAGGAAGCTATAAAACTGGAAATCCCAATTATTGCGATTGTTGACTCGAATTCTGACCCAGACGGGATAACTTATCCAGTCCCGGGAAATGATGATGCCATCAAGGCCATCAACTTGTACTGTGATCTTTTCGCGAATGCCGTTTTGGAGGGAATTCAAAAGGGAATGAAAAAATCTGGTATCGATGTCGGGGCAGCCGCTGACGTTCCAACTGGGGATTTACTCGCGGATACCGGGAATCGGGAAGCCACGATTGGAGATCTTCACTCTATCGAAGGAGTAAGCTAAAAATGGAAATTTCTGCAAAATTAGTGAAAGAGCTCCGTGATAAAACGGGAGCCGGAATGATGGATTGCAAGCGGGCCTTAATCGAAACGGCTGGCAATGTTGAAGCGGCCACAGAATATCTCCGCAAGAAGGGGTTGATGGATGCCGCAAAAAAGTCATCTCGAATAGCCGCGGATGGATTAGTCGCGGTCTCAGTATCTGATGATCAAAAGTCGGCCTCAATCGTCGAGGTAAACTCGGAAACCGATTTCGTCGCGAGGAATGAAAAGTTTCAAGATATCGTCTCCGGCATAGCGAGTATTGCCCGCCAATATGATTTTATCGACCAGGTTTTGGGGGCTAAATTTCCAAAGTCTGATAAGACCGTCCGTGAGGAAGTGGATTTGCTGATTTCCATCGTTGGCGAGAATATGAATCTGCGAAGATGCAAGAGAATCGTTACGAGGAATGGAATCGTTTCGGCTTACATACACGGAGCCATCAAACCCGGGATGGGCAGGATTGGAGTCCTGGTCAATATCGAAAGTGATGGAGAATCCCGCAGCAACCAAATCGAAGAAATCGGGAAGAAAATTGCGATGCACATCGCGGCAGCAAATCCATCTTATCTTTGCTCGAAGTGTGTTCCTCAGGAGATCATTGATAAGGAAAGGGATATTGTCATGGCTCAGGCAAAGGACAGTGGTAAACCGGATAATATCGCCGAAAAAATGGCTGAAGGTCGTGTGAAAAAGTTTTTCGAAGAAAACGTTTTGTTGGATCAAATTTTCGTCATCGACGGAAAAACGAAAGTTAGTGATTTCGTTGAGAACTTTAATAAGGAACATGGAGTAAAGCTTTCGATATCATCGTTCGTAAAGTTTGTCCTTGGGGAGGGTATAGAGAAGCGAGAAAGCAGCTTCGCGGAAGAAGTGCGTTCATTCATCGCGTGATCTGCAGTGCCACCGATCAGGAGGGTATTGGTTAAAATCTCCGGGGAAGCGATGACGAACGATCGGGCCAGAGGGTTCAGCATCGATCGAGTTTCGAAGATTTGTCTGGATATCAAGGGCGTCCTCGATTCTGGAGTTCTGGTTTCCCTGGTTGTCGGTGGTGGTAATATTATCAGAGGTCGCGATTGGTGTGACGGTAAGGTGGTAAGTCTCGAAACGGCGGATGCCATGGGAATGTTATCGACTGCCATCAATGGGATCATGCTCCGCGATGCTCTTGCTCATCGCGGAATCGCCGCCGAAATTGTCTCGAATCTAACTTTGCCATTCAACGTTTCTCATGCCAATTCGTTTAATATTTCAAAGATGATAGAGCGCGGTAATGTCATCATATTCGTTGGAGGAATCGGGTTGCCGTATTGTTCGACTGACACCGTCTCCGTCATCGCGGCCTCCCTATCGGGGTGTGACATTATGCTGAAGGCCACTCAGGTCGATGGCATATACAGTGACGATCCAAAGACCGCGGGAGATACGGCAGTACACATCCCGGAGATAACGTATCAAGAAGCCATCAGTAGGCAATTAAATTTTATGGACAAGACGGCCCTAATAATGGCGATGCAACGAAAAATCCCGATCTATGTTTTTTCGATTAGTGAAAGAAATTGTTTGCTCAGGGCAATCAACAGGGATATCAGGCTATCGATCGTAAAAGAATCAGGCTAGTCGATAGCCCAAAATTAAGATCAACGTCTTTAACATTTTATCTTAACATATCATAGATATCATATGCAGATCATATTGAACTGTCGCTTAGGGAGTAGCAATGAACACGCAGAGAATACTCACGATGCTTTTGGTCCTGATGGTATGGACGCAGAGAGGTCACGGAGCAATCAATACAGTAATATTGGCCAACTGTTACAGAAGGCCGCCAAATCTTCACTACGTGGTTATCGGGCCAATCCCAGATGAGTTAGCCACTAGGGTAAGCGCTAGCCCGGGCGATGTTCCTTCTTTAATAGATGCTACAGTGGTTGAGCCATACCGCGTCACCCACACGCAGTATCCGAATTTTTTTACAGACCAAATAGTTTTGGTCAATTCGAGGTACCCGAGGGTAGTAAACTCAGTATATGTAACCAAAGAGTGTTGCATTGACGAATGGGCTAGGAGACTCGGGCTACCAGAGATTGGGAGCAGTCGCTTCGAGCTGCAAACAATGAAAACGATAATCAAGTTCATGAAGTGGACTACCCCCAGTCCAGTAATTCAACGGTTTCCCGATGTACGGCTCATCAAGGGGCGCACCGGTGTGTTCATTCCACCCGTAAAAATCACAGTCCCACACATGGCCGCCTTGTGTAGTGGATAATGGGCTTATCCTACACTAAACAGTGAATCGAAGACATGCTATATTGGCTGCCATGACGGTGTGATGGGTACTCAAGAAGATTACCTGAAGTTAATAGGAAGTTCGGCAATGTGGTGTACCTTTCCAAATTGTTTATCTACCTGTCATTTAGCTGGCTAGACTACCCGGATGATATGTTGTTATTAATTCAAGGATGGGGCTAGATGAGATTTTTCTTGGCGGCTTTAATCGCCGTAGCACTATGTAGCGGCTTTATGGTCAGGTCAATCAGGTTATCAACGCCGCTCGATGATCTGAAGGTATTGATGGGATACGGCGCAGAGGCACCGTTTTATGTTGTAGCTGTGACCAGAACTGGGAACGAGCCGATGAGCGGCCTGGATATCTGCTTGTTGGAGCTGGTCCTGGACAGACTCATCAACGGCACTCAACATAACGATGCAGACGTAGAAGCTCGAATGCGAGCGGCATTCGATCGCATCTTGACCAGGACAAAAGCAGCCATCGAAGCACACGAGTTACCAGATCCGAGTATTTGGCCCACACTTCCGGGGTCTCATAGGGAAATACCAACTGAGACCCGAAATAGCTATCCCTTGTTGCCTCACATGTTGCCCGACATGAAGGTATTCAGGAGCTCTAATCAAAGCAATCAGTTCGTGAAGGAGTACGGAGAAATCTACCGGAAAGTTCAGATTCCAGATATGAGCAGGATGCTCCGAGCGAATCCTTTGCTAGTTACACTCAGTGAAGGATTTTTCCAGGGCACGGCCGGAGGTGGTAAGGGAGCTACTGCCGTTATGAGTTTAAGAAGGGCCGAGGAGATTGGCCGGGAGTTTTCGCTACTGGCTACTAATCTTCTGTTGTCCATTAACACTACAGATATTGCTCCATATGAGGATGCTGACGACGCCCAAAAGTTGCGACGAGATTTTCGCGATTCTTTCAACGATGAAAGGTGCTCAGTGACCTGTTGGCCATTAATTAGGCCGTGGATTCAATCAAGAGAGTTGCCGCAATTCACTCTGAGAAACATTACAAGAGTTTGGCGTAGCGGAATCCAAATAATGTCCTACTTGAAAAGCACTTACGTAGCCGAGAGTGATTCTCTACTTAAGCATAAGCTCGCTCTATACCAAATTGGGGATTTCAGAGAGGTTCCGATCGGCCAAATTGGAGAAGCTCTAGTTCGAGCTGTCCGGTTTTTTACGTGTAAGGATGTTTTCTGTTGGTACAAACACGTAGTGTGGAGGAAAGTAGAAGATCGCCCGCACACATTGACGTTGGTTCAGGCCAATTCGGTAATGAATAATTTCTATCTCAGCAGTTTTATAAAAGAGCTAAAGCAATTGGATGATAGGTTAGCTGAGGCCGCAATTAATCGTTGGCGCTATCCGAGTCCCGGATATCTGCCACGATTTTTTATATACAATGACACCGGAAAAATTATGAATCGTTTTTTAAGAAGTCATGGTATAAAGCCATCGATTGCTCAGCTTCCGTTCCCAACAATGTTGGAGCTAGATCCTAAAACGGGAGAGTATAAATCGCGAGACGCCGTGCTGACAATAATGTTCAATAGCGGTGAAGATCAGATCAGAATAGATGTTCATAAGATTTAGGTCACCGTGTGTTATTTATGATGTGTGAAGGATAGTCTCCAGGAACTAGCCGCACCTCTACTATTTCTTAAGAAATAATTAGGAAGCAATTGTTATCCTTCTGTGTACTGATCGATCGCTACTCATTGATGTTCGAGGAGGAGTCCTATGCTATTTCGGTTACCAGGCTTGATTATCTGGGGTTTCACTGCTTTTCTTTATTTAGCCGCCGGGAATCTGGTGGCCATGAATTCTTCGGAAGTGGAGAATCGACCCGAGGCATATCTTAGGGATTCTTGGTTATTGGAGCAGTGCGGAGTTCATTGGTCTTATGGAAGGAGTGCGACAGAGTGGGTCAAGGATCAGCTGATAAACAACCCAGACTTCCGAAGACTTTGTGAGGCACTTACCTCTCAGGAATTTGAAGCCTTGGGACAGCTTAAGTGGCCATTTATCCCTTATGGGATTCCAA
>JAITFF010000060.1 GCA_031281515.1 Holosporales bacterium
CCTCGCCTACCCTTACCCATCCTACGCACCAACTGACATCGCCGCCGCCGACATCTCATTCGCAGTCACTAAACAACGAGCTGCCCCACAAACCCTACAAGAAGAATCCATGACAACCAACTCCAGGCACCATTTCACATCATTCTATTACCCAGAGAGGATCACGTCGCACAATCGAGATGAAGTGATCGAAAAATGGAAAGCGAAACTAGACCAGGAACTAGGGGGGACAGCAACCGAGGAAAAACACGCATTTGATTTCACAATAGTCGTTGACTCGACCTCCCATGGATATCTACTAGCCATCGGCGAAACTCCAGTCCTCCAGGAGGCCAGCCCAGATAGGGAAACAGGGCCTCATTACGTACCGATCGAACCAGCTAACGAGGATAGACACGACTCAGGAGGAAGTAGAACTGGCTCACGACGTCCCTCCGACGCAGCGGATGACGACGCCCCCCCCCCCGCGGATGCGTCACCCTACACAGCCGATATAAGATCCAAGTTGGGCTGGATAACCGGCAAAGGCGGGGGGCAAAAACTTAGTGCGCCAGCAGGATTGACGGCCTCCGAGGAGCAAGCTTACCTAACGGAGCTCAAGGAGGCAATCAGGGGCTTATATGAAGGGCCCAACAGGCCAGCACACCTCCCTGCGACGCTAGTCCTAGTCACCAAAACCCAGGGGCAGAAATTTATAGTAAAGTTGGGGAAAATCCAAAACTGAACCACACCTCAAATCCCCCCCCTTTCCCCTAAAAGGAGGGGGAGGGGCCTTCTAGGGTTTTAGAGGATAGCTCGGAGCGGCGCAGGTGTGATGCGCCCTCCGGCTTTTTTTGTTTCTCATTGGCTATTCGTTTTTATTGTATGTGTTCATCCTAAGGGTAAGATATAATACGGGATCGTTACCTGTTCCTGTAATTAAAGCCAAATGTTTTTATTTAGAGTTTTATTGTTCATATTTTTCGCGATGAATAGCGTCGTATATGCCCTTAAAATCGAAATAAAAAGTGGGCAGGTTAAGCCCGATCCGATAGCAATCGTAGATTTTTATGATGATGGTGGGGACGATTCCCAGGATGGGTCCGAGCTATGCGATATAATAAAGTCGGACTTGGAGCTATCTGGGCTTTTTGTTCCAATCGATAGCAATGTATTCTTAGAAACCAAGAAAGATCTGGCGATGCGCGGTCCAAATCTGAAGAACTGGGGAGTTCTGAATGCGAGGTTCCTCGTTCACGGCAAGGTGGTATCCAGGTTTGGGAATATCACGGTAACCTTCAAGTTAATTGACGTCGTCACGGGGGACGTGATGCTTTCCATCGAGGTCAAGGGTACTAAATCGAATTTCAGGAAACTTGCTCACTCTATAGCTGATTATATATATAAACGAATTACCAATGAAGATGGGTATTTCGGGACTAACATAGTTTATGTCGAAACGGCCTACAATAAGGTGAGCTCGAAACGTAGGACGAGGCTGATCAAAATAGATCAGGATGGGCAAGATCCGAGACCTCTGACGGATGGGAGTGAACTAGTAGTTACGCCGAGGTATTCGGGTGATGGAAATATGATAGCCTATATAGCGTACAATGATCGCGGGAATGGAGCCCTCGGAAAATCGGCCCAGGTATATATCCTCGATTTAAGCTCCGGAGCCAGAAGACTGATGATCAACGAGTCACTCATGAAAAATTTGATCAAAAAAAATCACGGTAATCCAGTCCAGATGACGTATGCTCCGAGATTTTCTCCGAATGGAGAAGAGGCCGTCTGCGCCATAATTATCGACGGTAAGTCAGCGATTTATAAAATAAACTTTGTCGATAACAAATTGATTCAATTGACACAGCATGAGGGCATCGATACTTCTCCGTGTTTTTCTCCGGATGGTAAACAGATCGTCTTTACATCGAACAGGGCCGGGAAGGAGGCGATTTATTTGATGAATACCGATGGCTCCGATCAGAAAAAAATCAGCTCTGGGGATGGAAAATATTCGCAACCCGTTTGGTCACCGCGTGGAGATCTGATCGTTTTCTCAAAACAGAAGGGTGGACTATTTTTCATAGTAGTAATGAAGACGGATGGATCTGGGGAACGTTCGATTACGAGCGGATATTTAGTGGAGGCACCATGTTGGTCTTCGAATGGAAGATATATCGTGTATTCGGGGCAGTCTGGGCCAGGTGCTAAGAATGTAATCAGTATCGTTGATCTCACTGGGCTCCACATTCGTCAAATCGAAACTCATGGGGACGGTTCTTATCCGGCGTGGTCTCCATCCGTAGCCTCACCGTAGTCGGTTTATTTATGATGTTTTTTTTGATCTCTTGTGCGATTTTTTTTACGATCTGTCTTGCCTGCGCAGCCTATTTATCCCTGTTCGAAAGGAAGCTGATTGGGTGGATTCAACTAAGGTTGGGGCCGGATCAGTGCGGGGTTTGCGGTATCGGGCAGCCGATTGCCGATGCCTTGAAACTTCTGTTTAAGAGGTCGGCTCTAGATGGCCACTCCAAACCGGCGATTTTCGCTATTTGCTTAATGTTCACGACGACCCTCATCCAGTTATCCATTATTCCATTTTTCGGGGACTTCGTTTTATGGCGAGCCGAGTATAGCCTCATTCTCATCCTCCTCCTACATTCCATCATCGTCTTTTGCGAGATCATGATAGGAACGGCCTCCCATTCGAAATTCGGAGTTATCGGAGGAACGAGGGCATACCTGCAACACATCGGCTCATACATTCCATTCGTGTTATCGATAGCTTGTATAATCCTTGCCACCGATTCTACTGATCTTTCGATGGTGCCAAAAATCGCCGAAAATCTTCGGTGGATTTTATTGAAGATTCCGCTATTCGTCGTTTTCTTTATCACGATACTCATCGTTGCCAACAAAATACCGTTCGATTTCCCGGAGGCCGAATCTGAGATCGTTTCTGGGGCATACGTCGAATATGGAGGAATATTGTTCGGATTAATCTATCTCTCCGATTATCTGAATCTGATATTCTATTCTGCACTGATTTCGACGGTATTTTTTGGGCGTTTCGTGATCCCTGGAACGATCGGCGTAATATCAATCATAATCCTGATCAGGGCTATACTTCCACGATACCGCCAGGACAAAATGATTAAGATAGCATGGAAGATTCTATCACCGCTTTTGTTTGTTTGTATGATGTTTTTGATCTGAGTAAGATTATTGCGTCCTCGTGCTCACATATTGATATTTTGTTTCAAAATCATATTGTAATACACTGAAGTTGCGCCGCGTTTCACCATTCTGAGTTTTTGGAAGGAAACACGGTATGGGGAGTTACGGGAGGAATCTAGTGTTAAAAATCAGCCTGTCTATGGCTTTAATGTCTGTATTATTCGCATCCTGTGACCGGCTCGTCGAGAAGAAATATATGTCGTCCGGCGTGACGGGCGATGCTGTTCAGGATATGACGAGCCCAGTAGAAGATGAAATAGAGGCGGCTGATCAGAATCAACTGGAAGAGCAAAAAATCGCGATTCCGGAAATATTGAAGCAGGAGGTTTCACTTGCTTTGAATGAAAAATTATCGGTGCGCTCCGTTTTGTGCGAAACCGCAAAGCAATTGAATATCGATTTTCAGATAGATCCCGGAATTGATGCTAGGCTCATTTTCCGTGCCAATAAAAAGCCGTTTATAGAGGTTTTGGATGCTATTTGCGATACAGCAGATTTACGATATACCATCAAAGATGGCTTCGTCAGAGTCATGAAGGATGTACCATATACCGCAACGTACAGCATCCAGTTCCTCAATTTATCTCGAGATAGTGAAAATAAGATTTCGATAGCTACAGAAGTATCATCTACTCCATCGGAACTCTCCGAAAAGGCTGGGAAGGGGGCGTCCGATAGTTCTGTAACGGTCGTCGCGAAGAGTGACTTTTGGTCAGAATTGGATGCCGGTATCAAGATAATTATCGGGTGTCGCAAAGATGATGGATCCTCTAACTATTCCATTAATAAACAATCCGGTATCATAACAGTTCATGCGAATTCTAAAATTCAAAAGCAAGTCGCAAATTATATCGAAAAGGTCAAGGAGGCCACGCTCAGTCAGGTTTTGATCGAAGCAAAGATAGTCGAGGTAGTCCTAAAGAACGAATATCGGCGCGGGATAGATTGGGATCTCGTTAGCAGAAGAAGTAGGATTAAGACAGATTTTGGTGCGATGAGTGCGAGCGGATTGGGCAATCAATTAGCTCACGGATCGCCCGTCACATTTTCATACAGAACAGGTGGCTCCGAAAACGGGATGCCATCGATTTTGAAAGCTCTCGAGGAATTCGGCTCAACTCGGATGATATCAAATCCAAGAATCACGGCGATGAACAATCAGGCAGCTGTTTTAAAGGTTGCACAGAACTACGTATATTTCAAATTGAATTATGACAAGACATACCCAAGCTCTGATTCAACACGCGAGGGAATTGCTGTTTCTAGCGATATTAAAACCGTTCCGATAGGGCTTGTTATGTTTGTTCAGCCGTCAATAGATGTCGAAAATAGCGCGGTTACTCTGTTTCTGCGTCCCACGATTACGAAGCTTGCTAGTTCCGTCAACGATCCGGCCGTCGATATAGCGATTAGGTCGATCGATACCGACAATAAGAGCGAGTATAAGCCATCGGAGATTCCGGTTACGGAAGTAAGAGAAGTAACGTCTGTCCTGAAGTTAAATGACGGAGAAATAGCTGTTCTCGGAGGATTTATGGAGGTTAGATCATCGAAAAATAAATCCGGAATTCCTGTGGTTCATGATATTCCCATAGCCGGTGAGATTGCCGGCTCATACGGAATGGGGGACGTAGTGGTAGAGCTCGTGATTCTGATTAAGGTCAAAATCGTCAAAAAGAACAAACATTTAACGGCGGCAGATATAAGGCTGCAGAGGTTTGTCCCAGATCCAAGGCCTTTCTACCTTTGACTCGACCTATTAGATAAATCTTAATAACTTTCTGGTAGAAAAGTATATAACTGATTGGGGCTACAAGATATGAAATCAAAATTCACTAGCCATAAGCTGTACTGAGGAAAGACCAGGTGAACAAATATTTATCAGTACTATTGACGGTACTAGTGATAGGTAGTGTTACACCCCGGGCAGAGGACCAGGCAAGACTCGTCCTGGCAGCCGCTGGTCCCCTGAATATCGGGGATTTCCGAAAGTTGCTGGTCCTTTGCCCAAGCTGGCCGGAGGATTTCACGGTCACAGAGAGTGAAAGGGTATTTAACGAAGGAGTGCAAGCGGCTGAACGAATACTATTGAAAGGCTCACAAAACCCTCACCCTTTACCGCTCGTCCCCCTCCCCGATCCTGATACTCAGTATTTGAGTTACTCCAAGCCAATATCAAACATCTTACCCCAGGGAGTATATTCCGAATATCCTCCAATTCCGAACGGATGGCATGGGGCTTTTGCTCCAGGGACCGCTTATCACCAAACGCTATGGATTATCGGATATAACATCCGAGCAGCTGGCATCAATGAAGTATTGGCAGGGCTCGCCGTTAGGCTCCCAGACGCGCCATCAGCTCGAAATCAGTTCCTTGGACTCGTAAGAGTAGCATCGGGCCCAGCCGTGGCATGCGGTGTAGCGCTGGCAACTGGCGCTGTTGCGACATACATCATGATGAAATACTTAGGTAAGAACTACTAGATAATTTAAAAGGAGAGGAAAATGCTGAAACAGGTAAGATTGACCACGGTAAATCTGATCATCGGGGCGTTAATACCGCTCATCTTGCTAATTCCCCAAAATAGTCTAGCCAGTGCTAAGGGCGTTCCAGGAGGTAGCCTGGATGGTGCCCCCAAAGCATCAAGAGAAGTCCACCCAGATTCACCCCAAGTAAATGAACATGACCAAACCCCTCGTATCTTCCAAACTGGAACAGTTGGCAATCCATTCGCTCCGTCCGCGGATCCAGACTTAGACGACACAGGGAGTAGTGGGCCTGTTGGTCTTTCAGGGCTTCCACCACAGGGTTCGGCAGGGCAGGTGGAGAGGCGGCCCGATGAGACAGTTTTCACCAGACGGGGGTAGCCACCCCATAACGGAATGCCCTGGATGCGAATGTCATGGCTGCCACTGTCCAGGATGCCAAGGTCGGATTCATAGGGGACGCCGTTTTGGAGGGCCTGGCCGCGGCCCTGTCCAAGACGTTCCAGCAGCCGGCGCAGATGGTAATCCAGCCGATTTTCCACCGCGACATCAATTTGCAGGCCTAGGCAAATTGCGTGGAATGCATCATCCTTGGGGTCAGCGTGGTGGCATTCCTAGAGGGAAGCCCAGAGGACCTGTGGCACAGAATACTACAGAAGAGACTGTCCGCCACACCCCACCCGAAACACCCGACGGGGCAGGCGGTAATCCAGCCGCTCTTCCACCGCGACATCAATTTGGACGGGGAAGGCCTCCTCAAGCTGGGTCTCCATTAGTTGGTCCAGATGGTCAAAAATCCTCCGAAGGTGAAAGTGGACGGGGAAGGCACGGAAGATTTGGTGGCCGGAGATAGAATTTCCTACAGGAACTGGAGATGCAATGAGAGAGGCTCTGGCTCATTCCTCATCGGTTTCCTCAGTGAGGTGATACCAGGCAAACAGAAATGCCAACTATTTCCAGTGAGGAGGCTGCAAGAGATTTTGAACCTAAATCATTTCACTGGAGAGGATCCTCAGATTACGACGATACTTCAATGTGGGATCGCAGTGTAGGTGAGGCTGTTTCGCTGCAAGACACTGGATCCGGCCGAAGGGATTAAGGTAGAGTTGCTTTGTGCTGATTCCGAGGTGGCCTTGCGGGATCATCTCAGGCGCTCCGGAGTCTCTATAATTCATCTGAAACCACATAGGAGCAACTTAAATAATCATTCCGAAACGTTTACACTTCCTTTTCTCAAGGGCTTACTTCAATTGATTGAAAATCATTTGGAGTTGGTGACGGCCATTAATATCACGTCTCAACTATTCTCAGATCCGGAGTCGAGGGCGATTTGTGTGGCCATTATGGGCAGCATTAATGGTGGGAAATCCTTATCGAAAGCGGTTGCGGATTTCCCGAGATGTTTCAATATTTTAGCGGTAAAAATTATCGAGATGGCTGAGCAGACGGCAAGATTGCCAGAGGCCTTGAGAGGCGTTATTTCCTACATCTCCATGTCGGTAGATATTCGCAAACGCCTGAAAACCGCGGCAACTTATCCGCTGATTTTATTCGGCTTTTCGATGGTTATAGTCATTTTCTGGCTTTTAGTGGTCGTTCCAAGATTTGCCGAAATGTTTATTGAGACGGGTGTGGAACTGCCGCTCCTTACCAGTTGCGTATTATCGATTAGCTCATTTTGTATAAATCATCCCTTCATCCTGATCGGAATGATTCTTTTCATGGTGTCGTCCGGGGTATTTGTGATTAGATCGACGCGACTTCGTAAAAGAGTTATAAAATCGTTACCGATAATCAGTAATATCCGGCGCGAATTCCTGGTGATGAATTTCTTTTATGGTATCTCCATTATGCTGCAGGAAAAGATAAATCTTCTGGATGCGATTAGGGGCGTCGTGAATGTTGGGGATGATATTGATACCGGCAAGCTGGAGGCGCTCATTCGAGCCGGGAATTCCCTCGCTAATTCCATGCGGAGCTGCGAAATCTTCGAAGATTACGAGATTTCGATTATCGAGACGGGGGAGAGGGCAGGGGACTTATGGCCAGCATTTAGATCAGTTTCTGATATGATGAATCTTCGCTTACAGCAGAAGCTAGAACACATCATCGGTTTAATTCAACCACTGACGATCATCGTGATAGGGTTCGTTCTAATCCTGATCGTTTGCTCGATTGTGTTGCCCATGTACTCCGTTATCGATTTGGGAATTTGAAGGTATACATAACTAACTGTCTAGGTGGTTTGTTCGAGTTTTTTTTCATTTTGCGAGTTGCAGACTTTCATGGTATACGGAGACTATTGGCAGAGATATAATGAGTTTTTCCAGGGCAAGGAGGCTAGATTGTGCAATCCGTTCTCGTCGTCGATGACGATAGTCGGCTATTGACTCTCGTCGTTGATCTACTAAATCAGGAGAATTTCGAGGCCGTTGGTGTTGGTTCGGCGGCAGCTGGATTCGCTTCTCTCTCATCCAAATCATTTGATGCCATCATAGTCGATTGGATGATGCCCATCGAAAATGGAATCGATTTCATCAGAAGGCTAAGATCGTCTTCTGTCGGATTCAGGAGTGTGCCGGCCATGATGCTGACGGCCATGAGCGATGTCGATGATAAGGTCATCGGATTTGAAAGTGGATTTGACGATTATCTTACGAAACCATTTGAACCGAAGGAACTATTGGCCAGATTGCACGCCATGATTAGGCGTTCCAAAATTACTCATTACGGACCAGGGAAGACCCTGAAATTCGGAGATTGTGAATTCGACACAGAGACGGATGCGTTATCCCTAAATTCAGAGGTCGTGAGCTTATCAGATTCAGAAGCAACCCTGTTAAAGGCACTGTGCATGCGACCCAATCACCCGTTTTCCAGAGAAGAACTAGCAAAAAAGTTCAGGTTTATTGTCTCAGATAGAACAATTGATGTCCAGATTACTCGTCTTAGGAAAAAGATCGGGGATGACCCTAAAAATCCGCGCATCATTCGAACCATTCGGCATATCGGGTATGCCATCATCTTAAA
>JAITFF010000078.1 GCA_031281515.1 Holosporales bacterium
TCTAGCTTCCATTCGGACACCTTCGATCAATGATACCATCGCAGTGAGGATGATAATGGCTGCTCGGGGACATTTTGTTTCAATGTGATGTTTTTTTCCCTGTTGTATAGGGTACTTTACTTCCCTCTTTTTGTTGTTGATTAAATTCATATGCCTATTGCCTACTACTAAGTAATTACGATTCGATATTGTCAAGTAATTCTTTCTGTTTGTCAAGTATTTATTCTGCCCTTTCAATTGATTTATTGTTTTGAGTCTCTTAAGGACTGGTTTTATCCAAAATTTCTGGAAGTATTCAGCTCTTGCGTTGCGGTAACTTTGAGGTGATATGGAGATCCTTTAACTGGGCTGGACTGACCTCCGATGGAGCCCCCATCATCAAATCCTGGGCATTTTGATTGAACGGAAAGGCTATAACTTCTCGGATGTTGGAAGTGCCCGCCAGGAGCATTACTATACGATCGATCCCTGGGGCACAGCCACCGTGGGGAGGTGTGCCACATTTGAACGCCTTGACCATTGCCCTGAATTTGTCATCAACGTAACTCCTTTCGTACCCAGCTATCTCAAAGGCTTTATACATTATTTCGGGAATATGATTCCTGATGGCTCCGCTCGATAGCTCTATTCCATTACAGACTATGTCATATTGAAATGCCTTGATGGATAGGGGATCTTGATTCTCGAGGGCGGATATTCCACCTTGGGGCATCGAAAATGGATTATGGGAAAATATGATTTGTTTAAGATCTGGATCGTACTCATACATCGGGAAATCGACGACCCAACAGAATCGGAATACATTCTTCTCGATGAGATCCAATGCCGTCCCCAGATAGGTTCGGATTAATCCGGCGGTTTTGGCCGCCTCTCGAGAACATATAAAAAATACGCTATCTCCAGGGGTCATTTTATTGATATTAGCTATTTCTGAAAGTTCCTGGGGTGTTAAAAATTTGGCGATTGGCCCCTTGAATTCACCATCTGAGACCATCGATATATATCCCATTCCCGGAAGACCGACCTCTTTTGCCCAATCATTTGACCGATCGAAGAAACTCCGAGGTTCTCGAGAACAGTTGGGCACGTTTATGCTTCGGACAATTGCTCCATCCTCAGAAATGGCCCTGGAAAATGCTGAAAATCCGGATCTCTCGAAAAGATTTGTCACATCCTCGATGATAAGCGGATTCCTGAGATCAGGTTTATCAGTTCCGTAATGCAACATCGAATCATCAAATGTGATTCGTGGAAAGGGATGGTTCGTGATCGCATATTCGTTACCGGCGAATTCTTTGAATACGTCGTATAACACGGGTTCGATGGCCGCAAAAACATCCTCCTGAGAGGCAAAACTCATTTCAAAATCGAGCTGATAAAATTCTCCGGGAGAACGGTCAGCTCGGGCATCTTCGTCTCGAAAGCACGGAGCTATCTGGAAATATTTATCGAATCCGGCGACCATTAAGAGCTGTTTAAACTGCTGTGGAGCCTGAGGAAGGGCATAAAATTTACCGGGATGAACACGACTTGGAACGAGGTAATCCCTGGCCCCCTCCGGAGAGGAAGACGTCAGTATGGGGGTCTGGATTTCGAGGAATCCGGAATCGATCATCCGTTTCCTTATGAACGAGATCACGTTTGACCGAAGAACGATGTTATCGTGAATAGCTGGACGCCTAAGGTCGAGATATCGGTAGGTTAATCGCGTTTCTTCAGGAAACTCATTTTCAACATTAATCTGGACCGGCAAAAGCCCATCAGGTTCCGAAAGAATTTCAATCCCATCGACACGTACCTCGATCATGCCCGACCCCATACGGTCATTAATGGTCTCATCCGACCGACTAACAACTTTACCGGTAATTGTAACCACAGTTTCGTCTTTAAGCCTTTCGGCGATCTGGAAGGCAGGATCGGTCTGTTGTAGAACGCATTGAGTAACTCCATAGTGATCCCTAAGATCTATGAACAATAAGCCACCGTGATCCCTGATTCGATGGACAAAACCGGAGAGTTTGACCACCTCTCCGACGTGATCCGGACGCAGTTCATCACAGGTGTGCGTTCTGAAGGCAGTCCCGTTCCGAGAAGTCATTTTCTTTGATCTCAGTCTGAAAAAGAAACGTAATTCCTACACTGATAATATACACGTCATCGTACGCCGGTTTGAAGCAATTTAACTAAACGCCTGAATAAACAGCCAAAACATCGTACATTCTGCAAAAAATCTTCGTTTAGCTCGAAAATCGGGTATATTCTTAGGCAAAATGATATAAATTGGTGCCTGTTTCAATGCCGATTGCCGTTTGCGGGGCAATGTGCCAGTGCAGTTTTGGAACGGCCCCGTCATCCCTTGTAATAATCCCGAAACCTCCGATCGTCATGATGGCCGGAATGCCGGTCGGTACCATAGTCGATATTGTTCCGATGCTTAACATAATGCCATTCGGGATGTGTACGACCGTGACAAATCCGACGGTCGCATCGGCAACGGCGGCGGCAACGGCCGCAGCCCTCGGAGTATTTACTCTCACTCCGATGCCGTGCATCCCCGTCATTCCAGCTCCATGGATCACGACGAAACTAACAGTCATGCTCCCGCAGGGTCCTGTCCTCTCTCATGATGCAAAATGCATATGTGCGTGGGGAGGAAATATTAGTATCATATCTCCCGGGCAGGTTATCGTCAACTAACCTGGTACGGTGTTTACGTCATAGAATCAAGTATTTTTCATGTTCTGCAAACACTAGACCTCCCCCGTAACTCTCCACAATCAGCTTTTTGGTACGTCAATTCGCTGCTCCAACGCTCACGTACGCCCAGGTTTCACAGCGGCAGGATTGCCATAATCGCCCCACTTTCCATCATAACATCGGTCAAGAAATGAACATTTAATTCTTCTCCTCACGCAGCTCAAAAGCACTAGCAGCGAAGATGGTTTCTCTCAGCTGCTCGTTGACTGATGCAATACTCCCTGGCGAATGAGGAACGAAAACGACGCTAGCCCTTGAGTTAGCCCCGATGTCTTTGAGGGCATCGATATACTGGATCAGGAGGACCATGTCCATTACGCTCGTCGGGGTCAATCCGGTTTGCCGAACCAGATCCTCAACCGAATGACTCAGACCCTCGATGATTGCCTGTCTCTGACCGGCGACTCCTTGACCATGTAAAATGCTGGCCTCAGCTTCCGCCTCCGCCTGCTTTACCTTTAAAATCTTCTCGGCCTCCCCCTTCTCGTTAGAGGCTATCCTCAGCCTCTGCGCCGTATTTATCTCGTTCATTGCTGCCTTGACATTCGGATCAGGATCGATATCCGTTATCAGGGCCTTGATAATTTCATATCCAAAATCTGACATTGGGACTTTCAGTTCATTCCTTACGGCGTCGGCTACATCGTCCTTCCTAGAGAATACATCATCCAAATCCAACAGCGGAACCTGAGCCCTCACCAAATCGAAAACGAAGGCCTTAATTTGGGAGTCCGGATCCTGGAGGGTGTAAAACGCCTCATAAACTTTAGATGGCAAAACTTTATACTGAACGGCAATGATGACCCTCACGAAAACGTCGTCCTTGGTCTTGGTTTCGACATCAACCTCGAGCTGGTGAATTCTAAGCGAAATAGGGGGCCTGATAGCCTCTACTAGAGGAATCTTGAAATTCAAGCCCGGATAACAAATCCGATTAAATTTTCCTAATCTCTCGACGATGACACAGGTCTGCTGTCGGACAATGAATAGCGATATACATGCGACAACAAAAACAAAGACTATTACTGGTGAGTAGTTAATTAAGATACTGATCATGAATCCGCGACCTCAAGAATCCACTGGATTAGGGCAGACTTCGAAATGAATCCAGTTTTACTCGCCAATTCTACTCGATTCTTGAGGACGAGTAAAGTGGGGAGAGATTGAATACCATATTCGGCCCCGATTTCCTTGGCCTCGTCGACGTTGATTTTTACGATCGTGAGATGATCCGGCAAATCGCCCTGAGCTTCCTCCAGGATTGCCGACAGCATTCTGCACGGCCCGCACCATGGCGCCCAAAAATCCAGCAATACCAACCCACTTCCATCCAAAATGGCACTTAAAGATTCAATACTATCGGATGTAGTAAGTGTTGCCACTATCCCTCCGCCTTAAGTCTTTCGATTTCGCAAAGGACTGCCTCTTCGACGATGGCCAACATATTATCCTCCAGCCACTTGTCGATTTTCTCTTCCACTATAGCTCTGAAGAAATTGAAAATCATCTCCTCTAATTCAGTTTTCCCACATCCACTTGAAGTGGGCTTTCCGTAGGATTTCAGAGCATCAGTTAGTTTATCGAAAGGCCCTGGGCGCTTGGAATGGACCGTTATTACCTCCTCAGCCAATTCACTTTGCTCTATGTAGCGCGAAGAATCATTACGACTGGGGATCGGTTGAATTGTTTCAGGAGATGCCGGAGATCCAGAAGTACCAGCAATATCACCAGCCCCCAGGTTGATTACGTCGAGATTCACATCAGTTGGAGATTGCCCAGTATCCGGAACGCTTTCCTTCGTTTCTGATGAACCTCCACTCTTTCCGGATTCTTCCTCGGAAACGTATTTCCTGATGGACGACAGAATGTCCTCCATGGTCATTTCGTCGTTCCGCTTGCTATTACTGCCGCTTCCTCTGTTGCTTCCCGGGAAATTCATTAGCCGTACCCCCTCGATAGTCCGCTACCTTTACAACACCCTCATTTTTGTTTCAGCGAAGTGGGCCTGTAAACTGTTCTCAGAATGCTGATCAACCTTAAGCTTGAGATTGTGAGGGTTCATTCCTCCGATCAACGCGATTGCCGAACACTGGCCGACAAAGTATTCTTTTTCGGCTTGAATTGCAAGGAATTTTGCTTCAAAAAGCTCCTGCTGAGCCTTGAGGACGTCATTCACTATCTTGAGCCCAGCATTATATTCCTCTTCCGTCACCTTCAGAGCTAATTCTCGTGCCTCTACAGCCGCTTTAGCCGATTCGATATTGCGTTGAGCCGAAACGAGTGCAGCCCAGGTAGATGTAATCTCTGTTCTCGTTTCTTCGATAGCTTTTTCATTTTCTACGGCAGCCTTGGAGACCAACTCCTGGGCCTGCCTTTTTTCTGATCTGCCAACGCCAGCATCATAAATGGGGATAGCTGCGACTACCCGAAATGCATGATCCCTACTATTGTTATTGTGGTTATTCGCTTGGTCTGCCTTGGTCAAGTGGTAGCCATATGAGTATTGAAAATCAACTGTTGGCAGAGATTTTGCAACTGGTTTTTTCGCCGCCTCTCTGGCGGCAGCCAGCGAATCCGCCGCCGCGATTATGTTCGGATTACGCCTCATTGCCAAATCTATCCCTTGTTTTACTGTCATGCTGGTATTAAACAGCTGTTTTGGAGCATCTAGTTTGATTGGCAAAACAAATCCCGATATCTCTGTAAATTTCGCGCGTAAAGACTGGTAGTCAGACTCTGCCTTAGCCAATTTTGCCTCTACCTCGGCGCAACTTGCCGAGGCCTGAGCAACGTCTAGATATTTAGCTCCCCCAGTTTTATACATCTCCTGTGCGACCTTAAGGCTTTCGTGCCTGGATTCCAGCAGGGCCTTGATATGTAGTAATTCCTGCATTTTTGCGTAAATTTCGAAGTAATAGGCAGCTACCTCTCTGAGCACCTTTTGCTTTGTGGCTTCATATTTACTCCATCGAGCCCTTATCTGTAAGTCAACCTCCTTGATGGCAGCAAGGTCAGCTCCTCCGTGAAAAAGATTGAGTTTGGTAGTAATTCCATACTCCTTTTCCCTACTCTTAGAGGAACCTCTTTTTCCCGGATCACCTTCTGGGACGTCAGGCGTCCAGGCCTCACCATATCTCGCGTTATAGCCGGCATTTGCAGCCATTGTTGGAAACATTGCAGACCTTACCGAAATATATCCCTCATGGCCGGCCCTTATCTCGTACTCCATTGCCAGAATATCTTTATTGGTTATGAGGGCATGTTCAAATGCCTGAAATAATGCGCAACGCTTATCATTGACCTTGTTCGTTGCCTCTTTTTTATTTTGTGATTCTTTTTTCTCAGAATTCGAAGGCTTATCGTCGGCTTTAGGTGTGGTAGTTGCTGATAATGGCAGCGCACAAACAACGGCTAGAAGGAGAAACCTTTTACAAAACATTTCATGATATCTCGACAATTTTCGTCCATGTCAGGAGGATAGCATCATTGACCTTTTTTTACAAAAGCTAGAATTGTGCAAAAGTTTTGCCCATCAAGGCAACCAAAATTTTGCCCCGATGTGATTAATCTGTTATACTTAATCTGTGAAGCGAGGCATCGCTCTTGGGGAGGATGCAGTGTTTATAAAGCACGTCTGTATCGTATTATTATTGGCTTTTACTTCTCGTTGTCATGGACTTACCCGCGAGGTACTTTCAAGGCTGCTTGAGGATCGTCTGGAAGCGAAGGGAATGGATACTTACTCTCGAATGAGCTTCCCAC
>JAITFF010000063.1 GCA_031281515.1 Holosporales bacterium
TGACTACCGGTGAGGACTGGCTGTCCATCAGGACCAACGGTCTGTACTCCAGGTGCCGGTACTCCAGGTTGATTACCGGTGAGGACTGTTTGTCCATCAGGACCAACGGTCTGTACTCCCTGATTCTGCCCATTTACAGACGATGGATGTAAGGCTGCATTTATCAGATCCAATTTTCTTTTTATCTCTGGATTTGTAGGGTCATCCGTCGCGATGTAGATCCCCTGTTGCAACGGAATCGTTATTGTTGGAGGTGGAACGAAAACGTTGCCATTCAAATCGACAAAAGAAGGCGAGATTGGAGGAACTGCCTGGATTTCGGCAGGAGCAGGTGGTTGACCAGGCGGTGGCTGAATTGGGCTTCCAGGTGCTGGAACCAGGATGTTTTGCCCCTGGTTTGGCATCCCGCTGATGACCGTTGTGCCGGTAACGTTACCCTGGTCAATGGATGTCGATGAAAAGCTCGGCGAAACCATCACGGCCATTACAACCTGGATGCGAAAAATCCAAACCACAGAGAATTTTCTATTTGTAATAATGGCCACTATTTCCCCCAATAACGTTCTTTACTGCGATACATTTCGGTTTCATATGGGGATTCTATGAGACTATTGTTAATTTTGAGTTAATATTGACGAGTTTTTTGTGAGAAAGTGATCTCAGAAAGGTGAACTTTTTATTCTTTAATTATTTTTAAATTTCTGAAAGAGATATATTTATCCATTCCTATAATGATGTGGTCGTAAAGTGTTATGTTGAATACATTGGCGGCTTCTTGTATGCGTTTCGTCATATAAACATCGTTTACGGATGGAGTTGGATCTCCGCTCGGGTGATTGTGAACGAGAATAAATCCTTTCGCACCTTTTTCTATACACAATTTTAAAATTTCTCTCGGTGAAACATTAACAGAATCAATGCTTCCTTTTTGCACAATTTCATCACAAATAATTTCATTTATTCCATTTAAGAGGATGATTCTAAATTCCTCTGATGTAAGATTTTTCATGCTTGCTTTACAGTATTTCAGGACATCGTCGAAGCATTCAATAATACTCTTTTTTATTATCCTGCTTTGAAGTGAAGACTTGACAATGGCATCGATAACTTTAAAGGCACTTACGGCATTTTCCCCGATCCCGGGAATACTCATCAAACTCTCGCGGGGAGCTTCTATAATCCTGTCAATTGTTCCGAATTTTTCTATCAAGATCTTGGCGAGTGGTTTTGTATCCTTCCTTTTAAACACAAGGAACAGCATCATCTCTACAATTTCGTAATCGAGAAAAGATGTATATCCATGTTTGGCCAGTCTCTGTAAAACTCTTTTTCGATGCCCATGTTGAGGAGTGTTTCCGTCTTTTTGAATTTGAAGTACTGGAGCTGATGAGGTCGTTTCGCTCACGCTAAAGATACCTCATTCGTTGCGTGTTTTACTATTTTTCCAGAAATTTCTAGCTCAGAAATAATGCACAATAGCTTCGGGATTGACATATTGGTATGGTATGCAATTTCATCGAGTGAGACTGCCTTGGTTGATAATAGCGACAGCACTCTGTCCCTCAAATCGTCGATATCTTTCTCATCATCGACTATTACCGTTTGATCCGGGATTTCTGGTCGTTCAAAATTTTCATCGAACTGTAATACCTCAAGAGCGTCCATGTGATTTTGAATCAGAGTTGCCCCATTTTTGATCAGTAAATTTGAACCGAAGGACCGAGGATCGGCCGGTGATCCTGGGACTACCATCACTTCGCACCCAACGTCTAGGGCGGCCTTCGCCGTTGCTAAAGTACCGGATTTAGCTGCGGCCTCCACGATGATCATCCCATCAGCCATGAGTGAAATAATCCTGTTACGAGCCTGAAACATACCGAGATCTGGTCCGGAACAGGGAGTAACTTCCGTCAGTAGTATTCCGTGTTTCGAAATTTTTTCACAAAGTTCCTTATTTTCTTTGGGGTAAACTTTATTGATTCCAGTTGGGAGAACGGCTATTGCTGCCTCATTCTCAGGTATTTCCAGAGATCCAAGATGAGCATTCGTATCTATTCCCTTCGCCAAACCGGATATAATCGCGAATCTATCCGATAGCTTTGAGGCAAGATTTTTTGCGATCGCCATACCGCTCAGTGAGGCATTCCTAGCCCCAATGATCGCTATCTTTTTCTTTGCTAATATTGATTTATTACCTCTATAGTATAGTATCGGCGGGCAAAAGCAGGATCTTTTCAATCCCTTCGGAAAGGTATTTTCGTTCGCGAGGATTATGTTGCAGTTCGCTGCCCGTAGTATTTTTTCGGCTGTGTTTCTTGGGAACGGGTTGGATACGTGTTTCAGAGATTCCTTAGCCGTCTTATACGTTCGCATCAGTGCCCAGAATGTCTTCGGACCAACTCCCTTCGTATTTATTAAACAAAACCAATCTAGAACGACGTCATCGATCAAGACATTAAACCCCGGAGAATTCGGAAAATTTATCACAATGAGTGTATTTATCCGCGCTTAAGATTATGTTAACCTCGGTGGATGGACATAAAATGCTATGGATTCTGAATATGATTTTTACTGGAATCAGGTCTGTCATTGTTTATGTGATACTAGCTTTCGGATTTTTTCAGGCTGAATCTGCGACGTTAGCAGATGACCAGATGCGGCAAGATGTGGCGAAATTGTTGAGAGTTGATCCCGAAGAAGTAATTATCCTGAAAGACTATCGTGAATACTGGATCATTAAAGTTGCCGGTAAAAAGTATAAAGTTTACAAAAAACCTCTTGAAGTTGAGCCTCAGCGATTGATCAGATTGGCGTCCGAAAGTGGAATTGGGGCAGCGTTGGTTAATGATAAAATTCTCACAGTGATTCCTGGTCACCCAATGGAGCCGGATGATTTAAAGACAGATGTTGATCTCCGAAAATTTGCTATATTCTCGAAAAAGGTCCATGCTCTTAAACAGGCCACAGCCGGACGGGTGTTCTCTCCTGGAACTCGTGGGAGATACAGGATCATCGTCGGAGATGATGTAGAATTTTATATTGTAGATTTTACGCGAGGTGGTGAGGAGGATTTATACGAAGCCCTAGGGTGGTTATTCTTACGTTTCGGTATTAGGGGAACGAGAATGATGGTCTTTCTTGCTGAGTATCTAGGCCACCCTCCAACCCCTGATGAATTGGATGCGATAGAGGGGGCTATGACTAGACAAGGTATGGGTCTATGGGCGTATCGATTTGGAGGTCGGCGTGCACCTCATTGAAAATCTCATAATTTTTATCAATAGAATCCTCTGGGGATGGCCGCTGATCGGATTCATTTTAATAACAGGCCTCTATTTCTCAATCAAACTCGGAATTTTGCGATTTTCTAGGCTCAAATTGGCTATGAAATATGTCTTCGAAAAGGACGAAGGTGAAGGGGATATCTCTGTTTTTGCATCTTTATGTACCGCTCTTTCGGCGACTGTCGGAACCGGGAATATCGTCGGGATCGCCGTTGCTGTTACATGCGGTGGCCCTGGAGTCATTTTCTGGCTTTGGATGTCTTCCATCGTAAGTTTTGCCATCAAGTATTCTGAGGGGGTTCTGGCGATAAAATATAGACTGTGTGGCAGAGATAGGAAGATGTGCGGGGGTCCGATGTATTACATTTCGATTGGATTACATTCAAAACCGTACTCGCAATTTTTAGCCAAGATTTTCGCAATCTGCGGAATTCTGGTTGCATTGATTGGTATCGGAACTTTAGCCCAAAGTAATTCGATTGCCGTCGCCTTGGAGTCTTTCGGTTCTTCACGGATCGTTGCTACAATTCTTATTTTTGCCAGCGTCGCCGCCGTTATCTTGGGCGGGCTGCAACGCATTGCATCCGTATCTGAAAAAATTGTTCCTGTAATGACGCTGTTTTACATAGGGGCTTCAGTCATAGTTCTCGCCATGAATTTCATGACCATTCCTGATGTATTCACATCAATTTTTAAAGGAGCTTTTAGTCCGGAGGCGATTCTTGGTGGCGGGTGCGGAGTTACCGTCTCTAAACTTGCTAGCATAGGAGTAAGCCGCGGGATCTTTTCTCACGAATCCGGACTTGGGAGCTCGGCAATTGCATCGGCTACCGCCCAAACGAATTCACCGGTAAAGCAGGGACTTGTGTCGATGGCTGGGGCAATGCTGAGCGTCCTGATTTGCACGATGACCGGTCTCGTCTTGATCTTAACTTGCCACGATACTGGGCTCTTTTCTGATGCTTGCAAATTGGAAGGGGCCAATCTGACTTCCCAGGCGTTTGATTCGGGATTAAGTTTCGTCCCAATCGGTAAGTATATCGTAGATTTGGGAATTATACTATTTGCCTTTACGACAATAATCGGATGGAGTTATTACGGAGAGAAATGTACTCAATTCGTCTTCGGTGATAATTACGTCATTCCATACAAATTCCTATTTCTCTTTTTTGTCGTGCTGGGTCCTTTTTATAAAATCAATATTGTTTTCACGTTGGCTGATATTGCGACCGGTTTGATGGCAATTCCAAACCTGATAGGAATAATTGGGCTTCGCAAAGTTGTCATTTCGGAAACGAAGACCTTTTGGAGCGATTTAAAACTTAAAACTTAAATAGCTCCACCCCAAAATTCCACTTTGTCACATACTCCGTTGATGAGAAAATTGCTAGTGGTCCGTTTTCCTTGCGCGTAGTTTATCACTAGTGATAACATGATCCATATGGGGAGAGTGACAACTGGTGGAGCTATGGCGACGATTGAGCCCAGAGTGAATATTTCTCTCGATTATACAACGCTGAGAACGATTAAGCAGATTGCAAACCAGACGAAGCGATCTGTTTCTAGGGTTTGTGCTGATCTAATCAAGAGTCAAATCGAATATGACGAGGACGCTCATTACATTAAACTAATCGATGAAATGGGTGACAATCTCGACAAAAAATCGAGGATAAGTGCTGAGGAAATGCAGCGGCGCCTCGATGCCATACAAGATTGAATATCTGGAAGAAGTTTTTGATCAACTCGCTAGGATCCAGCAGAACATAAGACTGGCGATTATCAGGGCGATTGATGAGAGGCTGTCGACTGATCCGTATAGATTCAGACCTCTCGTCTGCAATTTGAGGGGCTTTTTTAGGATGCGGATCGGGGACTATCGTATTATTTATCAAGTCGACAAAGAAACGTTTACCGTGTTGATAGTTAAAATTGATGTAAGAGGGAATGTGTATAGATGAGGACGACAGTTATCGGCTCCCATCTCAGTTCTCGCAGTGATCTGCGAGCTGGGTTATTGGGCACAGAAGATGGGGATACTGGATCATATTCCGTAGATTATGGCGTTAGAAGAACTTAACTCTTTCGATTTGCTTAATTTTTTTCTAATATGAGTAGAGCAAATTTGCTTTCTTGAAAAGGATCTGTCGTATGATAGAAAGAACTTTTTCCATAATAAAACCAGATGCGACACGACGAAATTTAACCGGGGAAATTAACGGAATGCTCGAGGCTGCCGGGTTCAAAATCGTCGCACAGAAAAGAATTAGAATCACCCTGGAGCAGGCCAAAATTTTCTATGAAATTCATTCTTCGAAGCCATTTTACGATGATCTCTGCGCATTTTTAAGCTCCGGTCCAGTCATCGTACAAATTCTGGAGAAAGAAAATGCGATAGAGGATTACAGGGCACTGATGGGGGCCACAAATCCGGCTAATGCTGCCGAAGGAACGATAAGACAAAAATTTGCTTTATCGGTGGACCAAAACTCGGTTCACGGATCTGATGCGCCGGAGACGGCCGCCTCTGAGATAAAATTTTTCTTTAGTGATATTGAAATCATTGAATGACTTCGGTGATTTAATCGAAAGATTTGAAGAGATGCTAATTGCTGATCGTAATTTGTCTCTTCAGTCTGTCTCTGCATATAAGGCTGATATCGTTAAGTTCTCTAGGACGAATGACGTCCTATCGGTTAATAGATCGAATATATTGGGATATATTGAAGAACTTCGCCAGGCTGGGATCAAGCAAACCTCAATCATGAGGAACATAGCCGCTTTGAGGAACTTTTTTAACTTTCTGCATGATGAGAAGATTATCGCTGAGAATCCGGTGACGGATATAAAACTGAAGAATAACAATAAACCCCTACCAAAGACGTTGTCACAGGATGAAATGATGAGGCTCGTCACTCATTTTGACGATAAAAGGAAAGCTTCACTCAGATTGAAGACGATGTTGCACATACTATACGGTTCAGGGCTTAGGATTTCGGAACTCGTTACCCTGGCGCTGGATGCGATCATTATCGATCATGAAACGAATCGCATGACATTGCTTATTCGCGGGAAGGGCGGTCATGAGCGCCTCATACCATTAAATGAATACGCGAACCAGATAATCTGTGAGTACATCGAGCACCGTAAACGTCAGGGATCATTCAGTAATTTCTTATTTCCTTCGCGATCGAAAAATGGGCATATCACGAGGCAGGGATTTGCAAAACTCCTCAAAAAAGTGGCAACTGAAGTTAGTATCTCTGAATCGAAAATATCTCCACACGTTATACGTCACGCCTTCGCGACACATTTATTGGCAAACGGGGCAGATATTCTAACGATCCAAAAACTCCTGGGACACAGAGACATCTCGACCACGCAGATCTATACTCATGTTTCTAACGAAAAGATAAAGACAATCGTTGAAAGCAACAAAAAATTGAATAAATTATCCATAATTAGGAAAAACAGTGGTTTTACGGCCTGAGGCGTAGAATTCCTGACAATTATTGTTTCGAATGACCACCACTAGGTGACAAGATGAATGTAGGGAGGAAATTCAATCACGAAACAGAAGAATATGCTTACGATATCATCAAAAGGCTCAAAAATTTCGTATCTCCGGAGAAGCATATTTTTACTGCTATTGGCAGCTAGTACTTGTCCAAGTCCAGCGGCGACATGTACTCTCGAAGATTATTATAATTGTGATGAATTTGCTACGATGTGTGTATTCCAACAATTCTACAACGATCTATCTCCGGAATTCGGAGAATTATGGCAAGCGATTTGTTTTGCCTCTTTGGAATTATTTAAGAACTTTCCTACTACTCAAGAAACTGGATTAAGCCCCATAACGGACGCAGCCAGAATTAGAGCGAGAGATGTAAGAAATTCTTTAGCAAATCCGCAACTATTAACCGATCAGGAGATGTATAACCTAATGCTCAGCCCAAATGTGAATTAGCTACCAAACTCCGAGCCGTAACGCTTGCTAAATT
>JAITFF010000065.1 GCA_031281515.1 Holosporales bacterium
AAAATGTCGCCATTTTCCACATTTTTCGAATTTATCCTAATATTTTTCATGTTTGCTGGTTTCTTTTGTCGCAATGCCGACAACATTCTATTATAACGGCATTGTGTTGATCTACTCAAATGGGCAGGACGAATGATTTTGGAACTTACCTTCATCGCGGCTGTGTACATTTGCATAATATATCACCCCAAGTATGTATTTAGGGTGATCGGAGTTATGGCAATTCCGTTCGTCAGGCTGTATCTCAGTAGGAGGATTGCAACTGACCTTGAAGAAGCTTCCAGGAAGACGGAAAGATTCGGAATTCCGTCACACGTACGTCCATTCGGAAAGTTGATTTGGATTCATGCCGTTAGCGTTGGGGAAGTTTTGTCGGTGATCCCATTCATCGAGGAGTTTAGGAGTGTTAATGGGAGCGTAAATGTAGTTCTTACGACTGCGACCCTGACCGCCGCCAACCTCATCAAGGAAAGATTCTCAGAAACCATTATTCATCAATTCGCTCCATTTGATGTTTTCCATTGGGTTCGTCGGTTTATCAAGTTCTGGGGGCCAGACGCCGTTTTTCTCGTTGAATCTGAATTATGGCCCAACACCTTATTCCATCTCGCTGAAATTGGTATTCCAACATATCTGTTGAATACGAGGATTTCGAATAAAACTCTCAAGAGGATGCGCTTCGCCAAGAGATTTTTCAATCTTTTGCCGTTCAAACCTTTTCGTGGAGTTTTCGTAACGTCGAGAGAAATGAAAATGCAAGTCCTGGAATTGGGGGCAACTAATGTTTCAATTAATCCCAACATGAAGACTCTTTCCAAGATGTTGCCTTTTGACAAGGAAGCAGCCGCCGAATTGACCCGTAAATTCAGGAGGAGAAGTGTTTGGATTGCCGTTAGTACACACAAAGGAGAAGAGGAAATCGTCATTGAAGCACATAAAAAGATCAAGAAAGAATTCGAAAACATCTTAACGGTTATTGCGATTCGGCATCCTGAACGTGCGGAAGAGGTAGTGGAATTGTGTAATACTCTTGGATTATCGTCTATTCGGCATACAGTGGCGAAGGAACAGGTATTCGAGATTCAAGAAGATATTTATATTGTTGATCAAATTGGGTGTCTCGGGGACTTTTTTGAGGTAATTGATACGGCCCTGATCTGTGGTAGCCTGATTCCAGGAATCGGCGGGCATAATATGCTCGAGCCGCTGCATTTCTCGTGCAATATCTTAACCGGGCCGTTCACTGAAAATTGCGAAGACATTTACCAGGCTGTACAAGAAGTCTGCCCAAAGGTTTCTGGTGTCGATGAATTGAGTGAATACGTTATTTATTCGATTCATACTTATCGACGAACAATTGCTGGCGTGAACAATAAGAGTTTCATTAGTAGCTGGCAGAAATCCATAAAGGAAATCTCACTGGCAGTGTATGGTCGTCCGCCATCATCTTATCGAATAAGGTGATTTAGGAACTAGCCTAATAGACCTCTTCCGAATTGCTCCAATGCTTGTTCGTATTCTCGCGTTATCGGCTCGAGTTCTTCAAGGAATTTCGTTACTGCAGGGGCCAAAACGTTTCCGAAAGCATTTACCATCGCCCATTCAACAGTTGATTCCAATTTACTCTTCTCTGCATTTTCCTGCTCAATCTCCGCTACAAGTTTCGTACTTTCTGGAGGCTTATTGGTTTTAGTCTGCTCTACACTGGCTTGCGCTTCCTGCAATTTTAATTTTAATTCCTGTAGATTCGCTTCAATTTCAGTTACTTTTTGCTGAGCTTCGTTTATTATAGGCTGATTCCTATTCCTATTTGCTGTAGTATTTACTGGCAATCTGGAGGCCTGTTCGAACCCTTCCTGAGCTGCTTTTAATTCAGCTTCCAACTTCTCCACTGCTGCAGCCAATCTTTGAACTTCTGCCTCCTGTGCGCAAAGTTGATCATTATAAGGTTTGAGTAGTTCTTCCAGTTCTGCTGAGTCTTTGTTCAATTTTGCAATTAAAGGAAAGTATTTACCCCCAAGTTTAATCAATGAGTCGGTAAGTTGGCTTCCATATTGGTTTATTACTGGGTTAGCAGCGACAAGTTTGACAATGTCATCATTTTTTTTGTTCTCCGCTTCAACCACGGCCAGAGGAGGGGAGAAATCCACTACGGATCGTGTATGGTCTGGATACAAGGTTACACGCAAATATGGAATCGAATCTGTCTTAGGAGTTTTTAAGAATTTTTCCACCTCGTTCCAGGCTCCAACAAATCTAGCTGCCAGTTCCAAAGGTTGTAATTTGGCTTTGAGGGTGGGCGAAATTCCGGAAAAAAAGGCTTCTAGATCGTCCCAACTCTTACGCTCGATCTTCTGGAAAGCCCGAACTAAATTAGCCCCCAAATCCGATCGCAGCAAGTCAGAGAAAGGATTACCTTTCTTGCTATCATCAACATGAAAAACCCGATCTGCTGCTTCTTGATGCTTTCCTTTACAGAGCAGATCCACCAATTCTTGGGCGAGAAAAAGATAGAATCTTACGCCTCCATCAGGAGTGGGCGAGACCAGTCGGCAGGCTAACTTTTCATTGAGCAGCGAAACTACAGCAGAATACCTATCATACATTTGTCCTACTGTCAACGTTGCCACTGGTGCAGGTGAAGCAGCGGGTGCCGCAGTACCTGGTGCCGCAGCAACGGAGGTCGCTGCCGGTGCCGCAGCTTCGGGTGCCGCAGCAGGTAGTGTCGCCGGTTGAGGGGGCTTGGCTGCTGGTACTGGTACTGAAGGATCCGCATGACTGGTGGTGCTAATATATAGCGATCCCAAAACAGCCAAAGAAATTGTTAATAGCCTCATATTACCCTCTTTACTTTTATTCTATATTGTGTAGTTTAAGACAATTGCGTTAACTTTTAGTTAACATTACTTCAGAAGCTACGACATCAGAATCCTGAGAAGTTTATGGGCTGATGTTTCCCCCTGTTTTAGGTCGTTTATTATTTCGAGGAGGGTCTTATTCTGCCATGATACTACTAATTCCAGCAGAAAATGACTCGGGCTATGTTTATCAGTTTCAATTAATTGCTGTTTAATGTTAACCAATTGCCGATATAATGCAGCCCTTTCCATATTTGGTGACTTGGTTACCGTCTCCAGGAGTGAAGCATCCCCTTCTTCCTTTTGGATCAAATCATTTTCTTGAGGAGCATATTTGATGAGCAATCCGTTTATTTTACTGAGATTTGTTACCGTTTTTGTGAAAATACCAAATGCTTTTGATTCAGAGATTTTTGAAATTGTGTGAGTAAGATTTTTAATCCCTTCCTGAATTCTTTCACTTATTTCGGAGAATTGCCGTATTGATTCTGGGGAAATTTGACCCACTATTCTGTGGATTTCATCAATCGTTTTAATATCGTTTTTTTGCGCGTATTTACCGAGTTCTTCGGCACTCTTCGGGGAACTGACCTGCCTAGCCTGTATTTCTAGAGCATATTCATATTGATACAAATTGACAGTCGTCTCTGCGGCATTACCCAGTTTCGCGAAAGGGATGTACAGCATTCTTTTTGCAACCGTATCGTAAATCCAATCTAAAATGCGGTATTTATACTCAATATCGGACTCATGGTCGTTAGTCTTTGGATAGCAGGAAGCCCAAAACGATTCTAGAAACGATCTGAGCAATTCGGTCGCCTCCAGGATTCCCTCGAAGCCACGGAGAACTACGATAGCCTCGATGAGCCAAGCCAGGACCTGAAGATCTTTTGTCCTGTTTTTTAAGGAATCTACCGTTAGATTTTCAACTAATTTCCAGTCGGCTTTCTTGAGGTCACGTTCCCAAACTCCGAGAGAAAGATTGCTATCCTCCTCGAATCGAGCGTGTTTTATTTCATCATAAACAGAGGTTAATGATAAATCGGACCCAACACCATCGGTAGTCCCTGGAATTTCTGCGATTATATCGTCGATCGAATAGGACTCAATCGTCATAGAAATTTCCACTAAAAACTATTTTAGGATGCACAGTGAGGCTGAACGTATCTCCCAGATTCCTCACGCTCGAGCATCCACCATCATGCACGACCCTCACAGAGTCCGAAATATTTTGGGAGGCGGCGATGGCTATGGCTCCGCTTCCGCACGCCCTCGTCCATCCGACTCCTCTCTCATAAGTTTTGACCCTGATAAAGTCATCAACAAATTTGGTGAAATGGAGATTGCAGTCAGGAAATTTATCTTTCACCTCCATCACTGAATCGAACATCTTAATGTCGCATACTGCGTGCTTATTCCCCACAGAAAGTATCTGATATTCCGACGATCTATGCAATAGAATTGGTTTTTCGACGAATAATGTGATTTCACCTTTGTCGGCGATAGTCCTGTGCTCTCGTCCGGAAATAATAAACCTCAGTTCAGCACTCTCACTCGATAAAATAATTCGGCTAATATACAGGGATGCGGCGCAAACTCCGTTTCCGCACATTTCTGCATGCCCACCATCCGCATTAAAAAAATTGATATTATACGTCAGGTCAGTGACTTTTGTGAGCTCAATGACCTGATCGCAACCGATGCCAAAATGGCGATCAGCAATAGTTTTCGCCGTTTCATTGGTGATGATCAGTGTATCCTCTCGCCTCATGATAATAACGAAATCGTTCCCGTTTACCTGAGCCTTGACAAAACGCATAGACTAACCAAAACACAACAAAACCAATATATGATCTAGAAAATGATTTTATACGATCATCCGAGTGCTACCAAGCACAGATTACGGCGCGGAGCTTCTAAGAGAGGAACTCATTCCCCATCGATATGAATTTTTGTCTTCTTAAGTCTTTTCTTAAATCGCTTGGTACATCGAGGGCCCTGCAGAGATATCGGCTGACTTCCTCCTTGACTTTGGCTATGGTTTCTTCCTTATTCCTGTGGGCCCCTCCAATAGGCTCATCGATAATTTTATCGATAACTTTGAGAGCTAATAAGTCTGGAGCCGTCAATTTCTGGGCTTCCGCGGCGATTTCGGATTTCGTATCGTCTTTCCATAAGATCGATGCGCAGCCCTCTGGAGAAATTACGGAATAGACGGCATGTTCGAGCATCAGGATGTAATCTGAGGAGGCGATTGCAATGGCGCCACCAGATCCTCCTTCCCCGATTACGACACTGATGAAGGCCGCATTAATTTGGAAACTCTTTTCCATACATCTGGCGATTGCCTCGGCTTGCCCTCGTTCTTCAGATTCGATTCCCGGAAATGCACCAGAGGTATCGATAAATGAAATTACTGGCAAATTGAATCGATTAGCTAAATCGAGGAGCCGGCAGGCCTTACGATACCCCTCCGGTTTGGCCATCCCGAAATTGTGTTCCAATCTTGATTCTGTATCTCGCCCCTTTTCTTCTCCTATAATCACGCATTTGATCCCACCTAATTTGGCAAATCCGCCGATTATGGCCCTGTCTTCTGAACACAATCTATCACCGGAGAGTTCAACGAAATCGGTAAACATTCCAGCCAGATAATCGAGGAATTTCGGGCGGTCCGGGTGACGAGCTACTTGAACTTTCTGCCACGGAGTCAGTTTTCGATATATGTTTACGAGCAATTTGTCGACCTTCTTCTGCATTCTGGAAATCTCGGCGGCAACGTCGATATCTCCGAGCTTCGATGCATCTCGCAACTCTTTTATCTTGTTTTCGATGGCAAGAACCTGATTCTCAAATTCCAAAGGAAACGACATATTGACTAGATTCTTCTACAAATTAGAAAATCGACGAAACAATCAGTGGAGGCCGAGGCCGGAATCGGACCGACATACAAGGATTTGCAGTCCTCTGCATAACCATTCTGCCACTCGGCCTTCTCTACCGCATGCGCGAACGCCTCCCGGGATTATATTGTTTTTTGTCGGAATTATCAATCGATCAAAAACTTTTTGTGCCGTATGAACACGAATTATTACCAAAACCTAGTTACTCCGTGTGCGAAGTTTGTCCTCTTGAGATTTGCCATGATGATCGTAAGTTGAGTGATATCATGAACCTCGATTTCAAGGTGAAGCTTCACAAGGCCGTCCATTTTTTCACCAATTTTCAAATTTAAAATGGTGGCCCCTCGATCTTCGATAATTCCAGCAATTTTCGATAAGTTCCCGGGCTCATGAACAGTAACGAGGGATATTTTCGTTGGATACTTCCTTGATTCCTCAAAAGCCGATTTTTCCCACGATAGTTCGACGATCCTCGTGTTCGAGAGTGCGGTCCTTTCCGGCAATATGTTACATTCATCTATGTGAATTTCTATCTTCTGGTTTTCCAGGATTACTCCGACGATCTTATCTCCAGGGACCGGGGAGCAACACGCAACCTGTAGAACATTTTCTTTTCGAATGCCAGCGATCGGGAATTGCTCGGTACCATTACTGCTTTCCGCATACTGAAGAAGCTCTATTCCATCTCCATGACAAACGGCATTGTAGCACGCCAAAATTTCCTTGATGTGAATTGAGCCACTGCCGATTGCCTGAAACATCGCAATTTTATTATCGAATTTTAAGTGAGTTACCATCCGATTTATATCGTCCTCAGAAACGGTGCGGCTAATTTTCTTGAAAAAATCGTCGAAAACACTTTTGCCGATCATCTCTGTTTTTTCTTTTTCGATACCGTGAATCGCTTTCCTTAAATTCACCTTGGCCTTCATGGATATTACATACTCTTCCCAGTGCGGCTTCGGGACATGATTCGGATCGGTCACGATATCAATTTGATCACCGTTCGAAAGAATGGTTTTTACATGAACCGTTTGACCGTTAACCTTCGCGCTCACGGCGTGATTCCCGATGTCAGAATGAATGGCGTAGGCAAAATCCAGGGCCGACGAGCCGATTGGAAGCGAGATGATGGTTCCCTTTGGAGTAATGCAAAAAATATGGTCCGCCAGTATTTCGGTCCTAGAATTTTCTAAAAATTCATCCATCCCAGATGCGTTTTCCAGGATTTGCACGAGACTTTTGAGCCATTTCTGCTCTTCTGATCTCTGTGATTTTGTGCCCCTTTCCTTATAGTCCCAGTGGGCCGCGATTCCGTATTCAGCAACATCGTGCATTTCTTTCGTTCTAATTTGTATCTCTATTCGTTTGTTAATTGGCCCTATGATACAAGTATGTAATGACTGATAACTGTTGTTTTTGGGAGTACTGATATAATCCCTAAATCGCCCCGGAATAACGAGATAATTTCTGTGAATACATCCGAGGGTTTGGTAGCATTGTTGGACGCTACCTACTATTATCCTGAAGGCCATGATATCCGATAATTGTTCGAATGAAATGCTCCGGACATTCATTTTGCTCCAAATTGAGTAAGGGCTCTTTAGCCTCCCTGTAATCGAACAATCGATATCAACACTTTTTGCCAATTCATAAAGCCTGGATGTTATCGTGTTAATTATTTCTTCGGATGAGTCGTAGAGATTTTTTAATCTGGATTTAATAGAGTTGTAAATCTCCGGATAGAGCTCCAAAAATGCGGTATCCTGTAGTTCCTCTTTAATACTCGTGATCCCAACTCTTTCGGCGAGTGGGGCATATACCTCCAGCGTCTCTTTCGCTATCAACTTTCTCTTGTCTTCCCTTTTTTTGTATTGCAAAGTCCGCATATTATGTAATCTGTCGGCTAATTTGATGATCAGAACCCTGATATCAGAAGCAGCTGATATTAGAAGCTTTTTAAAGTTCTCTGTCTGTTTTACGGCGAGTGGACCGGATTCAAATTGAGATAACTTCGTGACACCATCGACGATCCTAGCAATCCCAGATCCAAAGTTTTCCTCGATCTCTGCGATTGATGTGTCGGTATCCTCGACTGTATCGTGCAGCAATCCAGCGATAACAGTTTCTTGGTCCGTCTTCAGTGAAACGAGGATTTCAGCAACCTCGATTGGATGTGAAAAAAATGGATCCCCGGATTCTCTGAGCTGCGTCCCATGTCGGTCAATGGCGAATATAAATGCCTTTTCGATCAGTTCGGCATCTACATTTTTGGAATATGCCATGAGTCTTGAAATGACTTCTTGTGGCGTTATCAATTTCGCCTCTGATGAAAAGCCAGGAACCGCGGGCCCACAAAAATATTGTAGAACGTTGTAGTTTGAAATTCCCATAAATTTTAATATTGTTTCTTATCCCAGTGAGGGGGCAATTAGAATTCTTGAGCCTGGGCAAATGATTGGAGAGATCGCTTCATAATCGGAGCAATTTCCAAGCGAATCGCTTTTTCATCTACCTCTAAATGTGTGAAGGATAACGGGAAAAAGTAGTAATTTTAAAATTAAATTTAGATAGTATCTTATAGAGAGGGAGGAAGATTTTTCTATGAGTTAATTTTATGTTTAAAAATTTACCAATGATCGGAGGAGTGGTATGCCTACTACTCGGAATACATCAGAATGTACATTCTACCGGCACGAATGAAAATTTCAGCAGAAGGATAAGGGTTCAGAAGGGTGTTACTACGAGCATAACTGGAGATTCTGCGGCTCCGCAAAGGATGGTCGCATGGACCCCGATGACTGTTGAACGGTTTTATCGTTGGCGTGCGAAAAACCTTAAAACGATGGTCTTCGAGCCTGGTAGCCAAGTAAGACGTCTGATGGAAGAAGCCTTTAAGGAATCAAGGGTGACGAACGCTCATTTCCCCGCATCTTTAATCGAAATAGGAGATGGATGCTTTGCTGATACTGAGGTACTGATCCACGTATCTTTCGAGCCAGGGAGTCAATGCGATAGCATCGGTCGTCGTGCCTTCTTCAATTCGGCTATCCCTTTCATAGCGATACCTGCTTCTGTTACCGCTATACAGGATGAGTGCTTTCGTCGGTGTAAAAGTCTTGGAAGCATCACTATAGTTCCTGATGGATCGCTGTATTGGATTGGCGATGAGGCCTTCCTAGGGTCTGGACTGAGAACTTTTCAGGCACCAATTAATCTCGGATACTTGGGTAATAACTGTTTTTCAAGTTGTTCCGATTTGGGAAAAATAGGCTTCGGCACTACAATTCTTCTTCGAGAGCTTAGATATAGCGCGTTGTGCTTACTTCCTAAATTAGAGGAATTCAGTTTTCCTCCAAATCTAGAAACGATAGAGGAAAAGTGTTTTCTCGGTTGCCATTTGACGGTCCTGGATTTTCCTCGTCCTTCTAGATTAACGGTGATTGGGGCTATGGCTTTCTGTGGAGGGAATCTAATGAACGTTACGATTCCCGGAAGCGTGGTACTTATCAATCCAAAAAGTTTTGCACGTTGTAAAAATTTAGAGAGGCTAGTTTTCGAGGATGGGGAGGAGCCTCTGTTCCTTTCGAGAAAGGCTTTTACTAAAACTACTCTGAAAACGGTTAACTTCCCAATTAGGCCTGTCAACGTAGGCGAAGGATGTTTCAAACATTGCACACAACTAGGTGAAGTTACTTTTTCAGAAGATTCTGAGTCAATAACCCTGGGAAATGGGGCTTTTTTCGATTCTGGACTACGATCTTTGTACCTTCCTGGCGGCATACAATTTTTAGGTGAAAAATGTTTCAAAAAATGTGGAAAGCTGTTCAAAATTGCATTTGGAGAGACGTTTTTAGTACCGTTTTTCTCTAGAGAACTGTTTGCCAATTCCGGTCTGCAGGATGTTCGTATACCATTAGGTACCGAGACTATAGGGCAGGGGTGCTTCCAGGATTGCTCCAATCTTTGGAGTGTTGGTCTACCCCCAGACTTACTCCGTATCGAAGCGGATGCATTCAGAGGAGTTCCAGCTCGCCTCAAGTTGCCAGCCAGCATAATGGGATTTTCCATGATGTGTTGTGGTTCTGAGATTGAATCGAAAAAGCACATTAAGCATCTAGATAGACTGCATGACAGGATTTTCCCAGATACAGTTGTTTTAGGGCCGCAGGATGACAGCCTATTTGTCGGAGGAGTAATGAGGCAAACTGGGGCCCGCGAACTGGTAATTGCTGATGGTGTTGACCATATTGAAAGTGGAGCCTTTAGAAAGGCTATTCACCTGCAGAAACTGGTTATTAGAGATGGGGCTAGGATCGAGAATTTTGGTGTTGGAGTCTTTGGAAAAACTGGCCTAAGGACTCTCGACCTTAATAGCGATGGGATTACGGCCACTGGTTCAGAGGCATTTGTTTTATGCAAGAGTTTGAGGAGTATAAGGTTTAGACCAGGCTCCAGGATTCGTAAAATTTCGGATTGCAGTTTTAATCGGAATTACAGTCTTAAGCAGGTGGAAATTCCAAAATCTGTAAAAGTTGTAGGTGATTGGGCATTTGCTAGTTGTTTGTCTTTGTCTAGAGTTACTTTTGAAGCTGAAAGCCGGTTGAAAAATATAGGATTTAAGGCATTTTGGAAAACTGCTATAAAGGAGATATCATTTCCTTCATCGCTTGATGCTCTACGGAGTGACGCATTTAAGGATTGCAAGAGACTCCGCAGAGTCAAATTTAATCCTGGTCCCTTAACTAGACTGCGGATTGATTGGAATGTGTTTGATGGGACGGACTTACAGGTCCTCATCGTGCCAAAGCGGACTGAAATTCACTTAAACAGTGGTGGCTCAAATACAAGTGGCAACAAGATACCGATACTTTTCAGTCCTAGGTGGGCAACCGATACGATTTTGAGGTAAGAGAGGAATCTATTTCAATTGCCCACAGGCAGCCATTATATCTTCTCCGCGGCGGGTTCTGATCGGAGCTTCAATCCCGCCTTTCTCTAAAATTCTGGCAAAAGCCAAGGTCTTATTTCTGGATGATGCATTGTATTGACAGCCCTGCCAAGAATTAAATTGCAATAAATTAACTTTACAGTTTCGATCAGGTAGAAGTCGCAAAAGTTCGTATGCACATTCTTTTGAATCATTCACATCATCAAGAAGCAAATATTCGAACGTTATCTTCAAATACTCATGATGTCTTTTGTATTCTTCGCAGGCTTCCAAGATGCTTTTAATATTATGAACATTATTAATTGGCATAATTTTGCTTCGAATATTATCGTTTGAAGCATGGAGGGAAACGGCCAGCCTACACGGCAAATCCTTGGCAATACTTTTTAGGATATCGGCTATGCCGGATGTCGATAACGTTATTTTTCGTCGAGATATGCCATCTGCTTCGTCGGACATTAGCAGATTGATTGCTTTGAGGACATTCTTATGATTTAACAGGGGTTCTCCCATCCCCATAAAAACCACATTCGATAGCCTTTTAACTTCGAGATTCCATAAATCTAGATAATCTTTTACGACTAAGAACTGAGAAACTATTTCTTCTGTCGATAAGTTTCGAATAAATCCGTGGTATCCAGTATTACAAAATCTGCAGCCGATGGCGCACCCAACCTGGGATGAGATGCAAATCGTATTCCTCTGTTTTTCAGGTATAAAAACTGTTTCGATAGTATTTTTATCGGTTAATTCAAGAAGAAACTTAATGGTGCCATCAGTCGATTTATCAGCCCTAATAATTACGGGACGATATATATAAAACCATTCATCTAATGCCCGCCTTAACGAGATGTCGATATTAGACATTTCGGAGAAAGCCGTTTTACCAAATCGAAAAAGCCAATCAAAAATCTGAGTCGCTCGATATTTTGGAACGCCATTGCCCAACAAAAATTCGGATAATTCCCCTATCGATAGATTTAAGATTCCCTGTTTCATAATTTCAAATTATCACCTCTCGTGAATCATTACGTTGTGCACTGAACCTTACTCCAGGGATTTGCTGGAGTTTTCTTCTATTTTCCAAGGATAGATCTTTCCTGTATTTAGTTTCGAGCTCTATTTTCTTTCCTTGATTATTTATGACTATGAAAGCAAGTTCATTACCTCCATCTTCCAATTGATCTATCGTTTCGTGCAGTACATCTACGTCGACGGCATCATCGAGGTATATGTAGACCTTTTGATTCTCCATAACCGATGTTGCATCACGGATCGAGATTGCTATTAGTTTGCGATCTTCCGCTTCCTGCTTCAATTGGGCGTCGATAATGATTGGATTACCGATCTGGAGAAAAGGGCTGATCTTCGAATAGAGATCTGGAAATACGGTAACTTCGAACGAACCGTCTATATCCGATACCGTCAGAAAAGCAAACTTCTGTTCATTTTTGGATAATTTCTCTTTTTTGTTCAGGATTATACCGGCTACAGTTATGTATTCTGGAGCATTTCCAAATTCCCTGCTGCGCGTAATATTTTCTCGAGATAGGTGTTCCCAGTAGAGTTCCATCGGATGAGATGTCAAATAAAAACCAAAGACTTTTCGCTCCAGTTCTATTTTCTCGATGAGTCCGTATTCCGGAACATCGCGCAATTGTAATTCGCTCGTCGTGTGCTCACTGAACAATGATCTTTGTCGCCCCTGATTATCGTTTTTGATTCCTGACTTGATCAATAAATCTATTGATTCGACCATTTGCCTTCGATTGGGGCACAATGAATCAAGGGCTCCGGATAGAATTAAAACCTCGATGTGTCGAGACGATAACCCGATTCCCTGGATCCTGCTAAACAAATCAGCTAAAGTGGTAAATGGTCCACTTTTTTCTCTCTCTTTCACCAAGGCTCCCATAATCGTCGTACTACATCCCTTCAAACAACCAAGGGCGTATCTGATCTTATCTTCCCCATCGGCCACAAAATATCCCTCGGAGACGTTAATGTCTGGCCCCAAAACATCGATCCCGGCCCTTCTGGCATCCTGAACAAAGATCGCAATCTTCTCAGAATTTCCGATATCAAGATTCATAATCGCAATATAAAATTCCCTTCTAAAATTCGCTTTGAGATAAGCCGTCTGATAGGATAATAGAGCGTATGGAGCGGCATGAGACCTGTTGAAGCCGTAACTGGCAAACTTCTCCATTAACGCGAACACCTGTTTAGCGGTATCCGGAGGAATCCCCTTCTCGATGGCTCCTCCCACGAAAATCTCTCTATTCTTTTCCATTTCATCTCGGATCTTTTTTCCCATCGCACGGCGTAGGAGGTCCGCGGCCGCCAAAGAATAGCCTCCCATTTCTTGCGCTATTTTCATGACCTGCTCCTGATAAACCATGACTCCATAAGTATTCTTCAGGATCGGCTCGAGAATGGGATGGAGATATGTTACTGGCTCCTTACCGTGCTTACGGGATAAGTATTTCGGGATATCATCGATCGGGCCAGGACGATAAAGAGAAACGAGAGCGATTAGATCTTCCAGCCCATCTGGCTGAAGTTTCTGAATCACATCCTTCATTCCAGAGCTTTCCAACTGGAAAACACCAACGACATCGACGTCGCACAATAGCTTCAGTGTCTTCTCATCTGCTAGATCTATCCGGGCAATATCTATATCAATTCCGCGGTATTTCTTCACGTAGTCGCAAACATGTTTGATGAGGGTAAGAGTCTTTAGTCCCAAAAAATCAAACTTCACCAGTCCAGCACTTTCCACGAATTTCATGTTAAATTGAGTTATAGAAAGATCGGCTTCATCATCCGAATACAGCGGAACGAGTCCGTCAATATCTTCATTCCCTATCACGATACCAGCGGCATGTAATGATGCGTGCCGATACAACCCCTCGAGCTGTAATGCCGTATTAATTAAAAATGCAACCGATTCATCTTCTGCCATTAGCTGCCCAAATTGGGGTTCTATTTCGATTGCCTGGGACAAATCGACTGGATTCGCCGGATTGATTGGAACTAATTTTGAGATTCGATCTACTTGACCGTACGGCATCTGGATAACTCTTCCAACGTCTCGAATGACGGCCCTTGCCTGCAATGTCCCAAGGGCAATAATATGGGCAACCCTTTTTTCTCCGTACTGTTCCTTAACATAGCGGATTACTTCGTCTCTTCCTTCCTGGCAGAAATCGATATCAAAATCTGGCATTGATATTCGATCAGGATTCAAAAACCTCTCGAAAAGCAGCTGATATTTGATGGGATCGAGATCTGTGATATAAAGTGACCAAGCGACAACTGATCCGGCTCCTGAACCTCTTCCTGGGCCGACTGGTATATCCTGCCCCTTTGCCCACCTCACGAAATCGGAAACGATGAGAAAATACCCGCTAAAGCCCATATTTTTTATAACTGAAAGCTCGTACTCCAATCTTTCGCAATATTTTTTTTGTTCTTGTTCTAACTGGTGTTCAGATAATCTATGTTCAAGTCCAGACCTAGCCTGTTCCTCGAGAATTGATTCTTCATCTTTCCCTGAATCATCGGAATAACGCGGAAGCCCTGGTTTCCTCTTTGACGGCATAAAACTACATCTTCTGGCGATGACGGCAGTATTTCGAACAGCTTCCTTGACATCCGAAAAAAGCTCGAACATCTCGTCGGTTGATTTTAAGTAATGTTCCCTGGAGACACGCCTCCTATCTTTCGTCGTTGCGTATGTCCCGTCGGCAATGCATAACAAAATATCATGTGCCTCGTGCATCGATTTTTTTAAGAAGAACACATCATTTGTGGCGACGAGTGGAATATCGTGCGCCAAAGCAAACCCGACGAAAAACGACTCTGTTAGTCTTTCATCCGGTTCATTTGTTCGAGAAATTTCTATGTATAAATTCCTACCAAAGATCGCCGATAAATCTGATAAAAAATTGGATGCTTCGGCCTTTTCGTTGCCAGAGAACAACATACCGGCCGGTCCCTTTGATCCGCCACTTAGAACGATAATTCCGTCTTTGTGTGCTGCAAGATCATCGAGTACTAAGCATTTATCACGCCCACGGTTTTCGATGTAAAAACACGTCATGAGTTTAAGGAGATTTTTATAACCGATTTCATTTTGGGCAAGAAAAATGATTGGAGCCAAAACGTTACCAACCTTTACATCGATTAAACTTCCAGGAATTGGCTGAACACCATTTTCAGCGCATTTGAGTGCAAATTCCAGGGATCCAAACATGTTGTTGGTATCTGTGATGGAGACGGCTGGTAGGCTATCGGCAACACATGCCTTAACTAGGTCAGGAATCTTGATGGCACCCTCACAAAGCGAATACGCCGTATGGACTCTCAAATGCACAAAAGGATCCCGCTGAGTACACATCACCTTTCCTGATTGAGGAAAAAAGCCATCATTTGGACTGCTCGATCATAACACGAAAACTTATTGGCACGTACTGGCTTTTTTGGTACCATCGTATCCGTGTACTCGGATTTTGCGACTCTGATCAGGATATGAGTTTTGATACCAGGTTAAATCCGTTCCATCGTAAGATGGAGCTGTCTATCGAAGCTCTCGGTAAGGAGTTGTCTGGGATCAGGGCTGGCAGAGCTTCCGTCGCGCTCCTCGAACCAATCAAGGTCGAGGCCTACGGCTCAGTGATGCCACTGAATCAGCTGGCATCGGTTTCTGCTCCTGATGCCAGGATGCTGGCGGTTAATGTCTGGGACAAGGGGATGGTAAAGGCCGTCGAAAAGTCCATCCGCGAATGCGGGGCCAACTTGAATCCGGCGATCGATGGACAGGTCATAAGGGTGCCGATTCCACCACTTTCTGAGGAAAGGCGTCAGGAGTTGTCGAAGCTAGCCGCGAAATACGCCGAAGAAACGAAGGTCGCTATCAGGAACATCCGTCGTGACGCTATGGATTCTGTAAAGCAACTCGAAAAAAATGGAGAGATCAGCGAGGACGAATTGCATAAGCTTTCCGATTCCGTTCAGGAATTGACGAATGAGTTTTCGAAGCAGGTCGAAACGTTACTGACAGCGAGGCAGAAAGAAATTACGCAGATATAGATGAGGAAGCTATTCCATTATCCGTTATGCGCCCTATCGAGGGTCGTGAGATTTTCGCTCGCTGAGAAGCGGCTAGATTTTGAGGCGATTCAAGAAACTCCATGGGATCCATCCGAAGAACTACTCGATCATAGCATCTTCGGGACTCTGCCGGTTCTAATAGACATCAGTGGAACATCAATTCCAGGTTGTAATGCAATTGTCGAATACCTCGATGAGGTATATACCGATATCGGCCTTATAGGCACTGAGCCAGTCGATCGTGCAGAATCGAGGAGAATCGTTGACTGGTTCGAGTTTACGTTCTATGCGGACGTTTATAAACCGGTTATAACGGAGAAAATTTCAAAGAGATTCATGAAAAATATCGATCGATCCTCAGATCCGGCCGTAATTAGAACGGCTAGCGGGAAGCTAACGGCTCACATGGAATACGTATCTTGGCTTATCGATAGGAGAAATTGGTTAGCCGGTCGCGATTTTTCTATCGCTGACATTTGTGCGGCATCTTTTATATCGGTCCTAGACTACCTCGGTGTGATCTCATGGCAAAAATTTGGGGAAGCAAAGGAATGGTATGCTAAAATAAAATCCAGACCGGGATTTAGGGGAATATTGAAGGATAACCTTCCTCAAATTCCACCATCTTCTGATTATGCCAATTTAGACTTCTAGGGAGATAGACTGGAAAGATGCTTGAATTCACTTTGATATGTGATGAAAAGGAAATTTTCGACGGACAAGTGTCGAAGGTTATGATCGAGACGAATGCCGGCCCTACGGAAGTGTTACCGCATCATCAGCCCTATATGGCAAGAATCATGAACAAAATTGCTTATATGACGACTGCGAATGGGACACAATCAGTGACAAAAATAACGGATGGGTTTATTTATACGAATGGTATTAAATGTATAGCGGTCGTCGACAACGATCCCGATACAAAGTAAAGTGCTATTTCGACTAATAAAACTACTGAATACTTTTTATTTACTAGTCATAGGATGTGTAGTTTCACTATTTTTTGCGTATCAGTCCGATAAAAAATCTCCAGGAAACGAGCAAATTTCCTATAGAAAGCCGCCACCAGAAGACGGAGCGAAGTGCGCTAAATACACGATGAAGCTGAAGGATGGGGTTATTACCGTTTCATCGGCGAAGGCTTCAATAAAAAATTTCGATAGCATAATTTTATCGGACGTTGTTGTATCCATGTCTCGTGATCGCAAAAACATGACGAGGCATATAGAATTAACGGCCGAACATTGCGAGCTAAAACCCAAGAAAAAGAGAGCTAATTTGACTGGAAAAATCATAATAAAATCCACCGATTTTTCGGCGAGCACTCGGTCCGTATTCATAGACTGGCTCAAAGGTACGATTTCGGGAAACTCACCAATTAACGGTCAAAAAGGTAATATGAAATTTACGGCATCCGGATTTTTGATGAAAAGCAACGGAAAAGTAGAGCTAAAAAATGCTAAGATCGTGAAGTGTAAGTAAAGACTGTAGAACTAGTTTGTTTCGCTATATTTTCTTCTTAATTTTTTTTGTCTCAACCATCTTCAACGTTACTGCAGAAATTCAAACATCAGCCGATGAAGTTTCGATAGATATCAAGAAGAAGGTGGTTGTCCTCTCCGGAAGAGCAAAGGTAAAGCGTGATAACGGCATGATTTTTACGTCACGGGTAATTACTATAGTTTGGCAAGACTGGAAATGTAGAAAGCCAAAATCTATAGAGGCAGTTGGGAACGTCCGTTTTGAGTACGATGGAACGATCGTTACGGCCGAGACGTGTAAATGCGATATGAAAAAAGTTCAATTCATTGATAATGTGATTGTAACGAATAAAGAAGTCGGAGAAATCAAGGCTGATATTGCCACCTATGATATGAAATCCAGAAAAATAAGGATTTTCTCGATCGGGGAAAAGAGGGTAACATTGAGGCTCGATGAGAAAAAAGTAATAGCTGGGAAAAAAAAGAAGAGAAAGTAGATGATATTCAAGGCTGAACAAATAACAAAATCGTACAAAGGAAAGGACGTCTTACAGGGGATAAGCCTCGCCTTCAGACAAAGAGAAATCGTCGGAATCCTCGGCCCGAATGGAGCCGGAAAGACGACACTGTTCTCGATTTTAGCTGGCATCACTCCGGCCGAAAAAGGAAGAATTCATCTTAATGGCTGCGATATCACTAACCTCAAGCTATACGAGCGTGCCAGGAAGGGAATCGTCTACCTTCCTCAAGATTCCTCCATTTTCCGTGGCCTGTCTGTTGAAGATAATATACGGGCCGTTCTGCAAATTAATATGACATCTCATGAGGAAATAGAAAACCGTCTGGATTATTTACTGGAGTCGTTTTCACTAACGCACCTGCGAAATTCCGGAGCTCCACGGCTTTCTGGTGGAGAAAGGCGCAAGGTCGAGATTGCCAGGACCCTCGCGGCCTGCCCCAAATTTTTGCTCTTGGATGAGCCATTTTCTGGAATCGATCCCATTTCGGTCTTTGAGATTATTGAAATAATAAGGGGGCTTAAAGAGAGCGGGATAGGAATCATCATCACGGATCACAACGTTCGCGAGACCCTGAATACGCTAGACAGAGGATACATAATCGCTGACGGAACTGTCATCGCCGAAGGAGGCATCGATGACATCCTAGAAAACGACGAAGTACGCAAAACATACCTCGGGCAATCGTTTAGGATATAAAACACCTAGTGTCCAGTCCCATATTGTAATGGAGGAGGAAATGGGGTTTAGGAAACATGAAATAGTTAACCTGAGTTTCGTATAAGGACCGAGAAAAACCCTAGAAAAACGGGAGCGGAACGCATAGGGTACGTATGATTTTAAACAAACTCCAGTTGTACCTCCGAACTTGTGGTCAGTGAAAAGGTTTCAACTCTCACCAGAAGTTGAGTAGCTCCCAGTAGATCAGATCGAGCGCCATCAAAATTTAGTGCAACTTTTCATATTGCTATTCCATAAATCTCATTACAAACTATCGAAGTAAGGCCTTTTAAGACAATTTAATTGTCATGATCAAAGTGCACCATATTTCGCTCCTCATGACGGCAAGCGCAATCAGCACCATCTCTCAGGCAATGGATAGAGAAATCCTCAAACAGAATAACGCATTAGATGATGCTAATACCTTTTTGATTATTCTCAAGGAAACAGCTCGTAGTTCTCCGGTATCCCAGCTATTTAACC
>JAITFF010000066.1 GCA_031281515.1 Holosporales bacterium
ACAATCAGTCGTCTTGTATATTAATCCGATGCTCGAATGCTCACGTACGTCCAAAAGTACGCTGCGCTTCTGTGTTCCGTGTCGCCTTCCAGAAGTTCTGATTCTCTGAAGGTTTGGGGAAGTAATGGAAGCCAGTACGTGGCCTCCAGGAGTTTAATTATTGCCTTTACCATGAGTTGTTGTTTCATTGTAATGGAAAAATCAACACAAATTACACGGTTTATCTATCTTTAATCGGAAATACTAGAAGTCTTCACGAGAAATTATCTGTAGGATTCGTCGTGCATATTGGATTTTTTTTTGCATCCTGTATGAAATTTATTATTTGTATCACGTGTCGATTACCCATGAATTTGGTACGAACTTCGTCTACATTCTTCGTAAATTGAGTCCTTCCATTGTCGTTTTCAAAGATCTCTGCATAGGCATTTAGCAGAGTCTTGATTTCTGTGATTTCGAAACCGGCTCTCTTGAGGCCAACTACGTTTAAACCCTTCAGCGTGGTGATCCGATCGCTGCGAACCATCCCGTATGGTATAACATCTCGGTCGACTCCGGTAAATCCGCCGATCATTGAGTACTGCCCGATTCTTATGAACTGTTTGACGACCGACATACCGCCGATAACCGCCCGATCGCCGACTGTAACGTGTCCTGAAAGATTGACTCCGTTGGCCATCACGACATGATCGCCGATGATGCAGTCATGAGCGATATGACAGTATGCCATTATCAGGCAATGGTCTCCTATTTTGGTGAGCATTCCTCCGCCAGCCGTTCCGATATTGGCCGTAACATACTCTCTAATTGTTGTATCAGATCCAATTTCCAGCCGAGATTTCTCGCCATTATATTTCAGGTCCTGCGGTTTTTGACCGAGAGAAGCGAAAGGAAATACCGTAGTTCTGTCTCCGATTTTTGTGTCACCGGCAATGACGACGTGGGACTCTAGCCTGACGCTCTGTCCCAAGTTAACCTCGCTTCCGATACAACAGTAAGGGCCGATATAGGAGTCGGAGCCGATTACTGCTCCATCCTCGACGATTGCTGACGGATGAATAAAAACGTCATCACGATTCACGACAAAATAAACCTCATCCTTCGGGAATCATGGCCCGGAAATCCGCTTCATCGGCCAGGACATCTCCGACGAATGCCATCGCATTAAATTTCCAGAACTTATTCCCACGTCTTTGCGAGACCTCAATTTTGATTCGTAATACATCCCCAGGAACGACCGGCCTCTTGAATCTGGCATTTTCAATGGAAGTAAAGTAAACGACCTCAGATTCTCCTGGCTTACAAACATTCTCAGAAAATAAGGTAGAAAATGCCAAGACTCCGGCACCTTGTGCCATCGCCTCGATTATCAGGACTCCGGGCATGATGGGGCGCTCTGGGAAGTGTCCCTCAAAATACCACTCGTTATTCGTTACGTTTTTGTAGGCGACACAGGACTTACCGAGCACCAGTTCCTCTACTCTATCGATCATCAGAAACGGGTACCTATGTGGAATTATGCTTTTTATCTCATCTATGGACAAGATCTTATCGGTCATTATTTGCTCTTCGTATTTTTTGTGGGCTGCCCTTGTGGAGGCGGATTATCTGGACTACCTCTTTCAGTCTTTTGACCCTGCTGCCTGGAACTGGAATTTGTCTTCAAAATTGTCTGTGAATTCTCTATATCACGAGATGCCAAGACTGCCATCAAGACACAATTAGCCAAGAAAAGAGAGGCCAAAACCCAGGTGGCCTTCGTCAACATATTCGAAGCTCCACGAGCACTGAACATGTTCCCGCTTCCACCGCTGGCGAATAGAGAGCTCCCACCTTCCGTTTTCTGAATTAAAACTATCAAAATCAAGAACAAGGTAACCAAAACGTGAATTGCTAATAATATACCCATCGTTATCCCCCTCTATTTTCTAGATAAAATTGTAGTAATCACTGATCCCTCCAGCTTCGGCTCAGATTCTTCCTTCGCGAAATCCTGGCAGAAATCGAGGATTTTTTTAATGACCTCTCGCCCGAGTTCTTGGCGGCTAAGCTCGCGGCCCCTGAAGCGGAGGACTACCTTCACCTTGTCTCCGTCTTCCTCAATAAATTTCTTTATGGCACGACACTTGATGAGGAGATCATTGTCTCCGATGAAAGGTCGCACCTGAACCTCTTTCAGGCATATAATCTTCTGATTTTTTCTGGATTCCAATTTTTTCTTCTGAAGTTCATATCGATACTTTCCATAATCAAGAATCTTGCAGACTGGCGGCAAAGAATCTGCCGAAATTAAAACCAAATCGAGGGATGCCTCAGAGGCTAGGCGCCGAGCTTCATCTATGGGAACGATGCCGACAGATTCCCCGTTCTCGCTGACCAACCGAACCTCCTCGAAGTTGATATTTTCATTGATCATCGGTACGGACTGCGAAGGGCCTCCGCCTCTTCTGTTATTAGATGGACCTACCTTAACCAAACTCTAAAACCCTTGAAAATCCCCGGAGAGCAAACACAACGAACCGAGGGAGATTCTAATTCCTTTCGATGTGTAGTACAAGAATTTTTACACCTCAATACAGCGGTTTTCTGTCTCCATGATGCAAGGGTGCCGCATGGCGGCGGCGGGCTCCCCTCATCGCGCTCAGTGAAAGTCATGTAGTTATGTGATGGAGCAGTTGGAAACATTGGTAAACTCCACTTTCAACTGTAAGCCTCGTTAATGCTTTAATGCCGTTACTTTTCGGATTTAAGGTCAATACTTTTGATCGTCAACTTTTTTACTTCTTCCGAAAATCCTCTGGAGAATAGAATTTTTACGATCGATGATAATGAGTTATCTCCTAGAAAAGACAGATTTTTCGTCTTTGTGGAAAGGGATATGAATACCGAGCTCAGGGATAATGACAGTGCCGTAACGCATATAATTAATTTCTGGCCGAATCCATCGATCGTCTGTGATTGAACGGCGACGTTCGCAAGGAGAAGAGAAAACTCTCCGAGTTGTGCCAGGATTATTCCAATTGATACCGATTTGGCCGTTTCGATGGAAAATGCCCTGAGAAGAATGCTATTCGAGAAAACTTTCCAGGCGGTGACTCCAATAAGTGCTAAAATTACTATATACCAGTTTTCAGCAAGGAAATGGAGATCGAACATTAGCCCAATCGACAGAAAAAATGCCATAAGTAAGACATTTTGAATTGGTTTAACACTATTTATAACATTTTGACGCTCTTGGGTATTCCCTATGAAAAGACCTGCCAAGAATGCCCCATAAGCCTCCGATAACCCAAACAATACTACGATAGAGGCGGCGGCAAAACAGAGCCCCAGAGTTATGACTGGCGTTAACTCTGCATTCGAAAGAAATCTCAAAGCTGGAACGACTATCTTTTCCTTGCGACCAAGATATTTGATGAGGAGGACGACGAGGCCGATGGCCACGATTAAATCAAAAATTATCGTAATGTTAAGGGTATTCTTACACTCCCTCATAATCAGCATCATCGGAACGATTACAATATCCTGCGCCACGAGGATTCCGATCGAAATATGCCCAACGTCAGTACGAAGTTCGCCGATGTGTTCCAATACCTTAACGATGGCCGCCGTCGATGAAAGAGAACTGATGAATGCCACCAACAAGGAGACATAAATTGGCCATTCGAAGACGAGGGCGAATAATAGGGCCAGGATAGTATTCGCTATAACCTGGATGACCGTAAATAATGTCGGAATTTTCCACATTTTTAGGAACGATTTTATGTTCAATTCCATCCCGATGACGAATAGCAATAACAGGATTCCAAGCTCTGAATAGAAATGAATCTGATCCTGCGATGAGATAAAACTAAAACCACTTGGTCCGAACATTACGCCCGCCAAGATATACCCGATCATTACCGGTTGATTCAGCCACGCGAGCAATACCCCCGAAACGGCAGCAACCAAAATGATTACGGTCAGATGCGCAAAAACGTACTCGTTATTCATGGTCCGAATATTGTAACATACGGGGATATGAGCAGGACAGATCTAAATATCGCAATAACAGCGGTAAAAAGCAAGCTTCCGCTATCTCGTGTAGTCGGGATCGATGTTGTCTTGCAAAAGAAGGGCCGTGAGTTTGTCGGACAGTGTCCTTTTCACCTCGAAAAAACTGGTTCATTCTTCGTGAATGACGAGAAGGGGACCTTCTATTGCTTCGGATGTGGAGCGTCTGGAGATATTATTGATTACGTCGTCCGGAAGGACGGGATCCAGTTTCATCAGGCCCTAGAAAAATTGGCGGAGATGGCTGGGATCAAATTACCAGAAAAAATAGAACACCGCCCTGGGCTCGAGAATCAGAAAAAACTCCTACAGAAAGCGGCTGAATATTTTAAATCCAATCTACTGGACGATAAAAGGGCATTGAATTATTGCGAAAATAGGGGAATTAATCGAGAACTCATCGATCGATTTTCTATCGGATATTCTGGGATTAAGCAGTTTTCAGCCGATTACTTTAAGCAATTCGGATTTTCCGATACCGATATAGCAGCCTCCGGCCTTTTTATACAGAAAAAGGATGGCGGAACTGGGTTTTACCCGCGTTTTGTTGATCGAATCATATTCCCAGTCATCGATAAAAATGGATGGCCTATAGCTTTCGGGGGACGTAGTATCTCTGGAAACGTTAATCCGAAGTACTTAAATTCGCCAGAAACGGATCTATTTCAAAAAAAAGAAACTCTATACGGATATAATATCGCCTCCAAAAATGTTACAGAGAAAAAACGAATCATTATAGTCGAAGGGTACATGGACGTCATTATGATGCACAAATTTGGTTTCGATACGGCGGTCGCCGTCATGGGGACTGCCTTTTCTCCTGAACATCTCGCCAAGGTCTGGCGATATTCCAGCGAACCGATCGTATGTCTGGATGGAGATGAGGCCGGGTATAGGGCAATGATTCGATTAATGTTCATAACGATGCCATACCTACAGCCTGGCAAAAGTCTACGATTTTGTGAGTTACCGAATGGGGTTGACCCAGATTCATTCCTAAATACCGGGCATGTCGATGAAATGCGGGCGTCATTATCCGATGCCATTCCTTTAGTCGATTTTTTTTGGAAGTATTGCCTGTGGTTACGCAACGAGATGGCGAGTGAAACTCCAGAAGGCATTGCGCAATGGAATAAGAGCATCGAGGCAAGTATAGACAGTATCCAAGATCAGGAAATTAGGCGGCTTTATCGTCGCGAGATAAAGGACAGGCTATTCCTGATGTCACGTAAATCGAAAAGGAGCGGAAACGCCGCTATCCCAATGAAGCAGTCTTCATTTCGTATTGACAAGTACGAAAAGGAATTGTTGAGAGAGGCAATTTTGTTGTATCCTGTCATAATGCGGCCTTCTGTAATTTTATCTGTGGCTGAGAATTTGTCAACGGTGAGTTTTTCTGATCGTAGGTTCGAGAAGATCAAGGAGATTCTTCTGGCTTCAACGGAAAATGGATCACCCGATTTCTCAGGTTTTGAAGAGGTTATTGATAGCATTAGCTCGATGTGCCGCCGGAACTACAATGTCGCAGCAATGAGCGACAGTGAAATCCTGTCGTTTTGGAATGAAGTTTTCAGGATTGGATTTGTCGGAAGATTTCAGCAAGAGGACCTTTCCCTAGCGAAAAGAGAATGCGATGATGGGTTAAATCTCGATACATGGGAAAGGTTGAAGGCTATTAAGCTGGATTCTCTGTACAAGAAGTCTGATACATGATCTAGAGAATGGAGGATTATGACGATTAACGATAAATTGAATGATGACTTGATGGGTGTGGAAGAGCAATTCATTGCCGAAGACCCGAACGTCTTGGCCTTAGTCAAAATAGGTAGGAGCAAAGGTTATCTGACCTACGAAGAGCTAAATGACATGCTGCCGACATCTAGCTATGATTCCGATAAGACGTCAGCCATCGTATCATATCTGTCGGATCTAGATATTAAGATTGTCAACATAGAGGAAGAAGAGGCTATTCTGCTTGATGCCAAAGAGGATGAAGGTCCAGTCGTAGCCGATTCAGATATGGCGGATAGTCATTCCGAGGAGTCTAAGGGAGACGATCCGGTTAAGCTATATCTGAAGGAAATGGGTAATGTTAATTTACTATCGAGAGAAGGTGAAATACTAATCGCTAAAAAGATTGAAGAGTCGACTAACCTACTCTACGGCGTTTTATGTGAAAGTATTTTGACGGCTGATTTGATTTCTTCGCTCAGGGAGAAGTTGATTTCTGACATCATACTGGTCAAAGACATCATCGCTTTCGATAATTCATCGTTTGATAGTGAACAATTTCAGGATCAGGACGAAGATTCCGTAGAGGATGAAGATCAAGATACTGTCCAGACCGTTGGTAACGATGAAGAGATGAAGCGCAGGTTAGTCGAGTTATTCGATAAGTTTTTGGGGCTATTCAATGAACTCACCGAAAAACAGCGAACCATGAAGTTTAATTCCGCGAAACTGGATGAAAACAAAAAGTATCAGGAATTAAAGTCAGAGATTTTGGCTACTTTCTTCGAGATTAATCTGAATGAGCGCAGAATAACTGGAATAAAAGACTCGCTTACCGCTCTTCTTTCTGGAATTCCAGAGATCGAGAGAAAATTGGTATCTTGTGGTGAAAAATTCGGAATAAAAAGGAGTGAGTTGATTAAGTATTTTATCGACCAGAATTTTGACGCGAAATGGCTCGACTCTATTGCTGCGCATCCATCGAAAGAATGGCAAAATTTTTATAAAGAAAATCTTCCGTCTCTAGCAAATCTGGTACAATCGGCCTCGGAAGTTGAGGAACGCCTTAAAGTTCCGTTCCATTTTTTCAGGCACAATCTTAGCGTAATGCAAAGGGCAGAGCGCGAGATAGCGAGGGCCAAAAAGGATATGATAGAAGCTAACCTCAGACTCGTTATTTCGATTGCAAAAAGGTATACGAACCGAGGCCTGCAGTTCTTGGATCTAATTCAGGAAGGAAATATCGGCCTAATGAAGGCCGTCGATAAATTCGAATACAAGAGGGGATATAAGTTCTCAACGTATGCGACATGGTGGATAAGGCAGGCGATTACCCGTTCCATCGCCGATCAGGCTAGGACAATTCGTATCCCAGTCCACATGATAGAAACAATCAATAAACTCGTCAGGATGTCGAAGCAGCTGATGAGTGAGCTCGGGCGAGAGGCAACTCACGAGGAGCTAGCCGAAAGGCTGGCGATGCCAGTCGATAAGGTCAGAAAAGTAATGAAAATCGCGAAAGATCCTATTAGCCTCGAGACCCCTGTTGGTGATGAGGATGAGAGCCATCTTGGTGACTTCATCGAGGACAAAAGTGTTATCATGCCAATCGACGCGGCAATTCAATCCAATCTCAGATCGGCAACGACGAAGATACTCTCGACCTTGACCAGTCGCGAGGAGAAGGTTCTGAGGATGAGGTTCGGCATCGGCCTGCAGTCAGATCATACTCTGGAAGAAGTTGGCCAGCAGTTTTCCGTGACGAGAGAGAGGATTCGCCAGATAGAGGCGAAGGCCCTGAGAAAACTCAAACATCCGAGTCGTTCCAGAAAATTGAGGAGTTTTTTGGATAGTTGATGGAGGATTTGATAGAAAATGAGCGTTGAATCCAAGCTAGCCAAATTGGGAAAGTTTCTCGATGTCTTTTTTGACAAGATGATCACTGGAGTGCAGGATTTCTGCAGAGAGGCCAGGGGTGGAGAGGTTAGGACAGGGCGTGGGCGTAGTTATCCTGATCTGACTAGTCGATCAAAGCATCATCCCAGTATGATGTCCCCGTGCGCCATTCTCATTTTTGATAGTGTCGTCGCTTTTTTATCCATCTTTATCTCGATTCACCTTAGAATCGGTATGGATTTCTTGGATTATTCTCAATCTTATATAATAAAGAATATGTTCGTTTTCGGATTAGTTGGATCGAGTGTGTTTTTATGGCTGCAGACTCATCAGGCTTTCTGGAGGTATACTTCAATCGAGGATATGGCCCCGATCTTCCTATCTGTCCTACTGTCGAATCTACTCTTCTTTCCGCTCATGATACTAATGAATCAGGAAGATTTTCTTCCATATTCTGTCCTGGTTATTAATGTTTTCGTCCTGAGTTTGATGCTCATGATTCCTCGATTTCTGACGAAGATGATGTACAACCAGAAGATGAATAAGCTTAAAAAATACGGCAATCCCAGCCTTAGCAACAGCAAAAACCAGCTCGAGGCTCCTCAGGTTATTTTGATCGGTAGCAGTGCATCGACTGAAGTCTTCCTGCGGGAAGTCATCATCAACGAGGATGTCACATTTAATTTCACTCCGGTTGGGATACTATCGATAGATGCGGATGATACTGGCCGCATCATCAAGGGAATTCCGATTCTGGGCGAGATCCGTGATCTTGGCCGAGTGTTACGAGAGTTGTCAGAGGAGGGGATTACCCCGAAACAAATTGTCATTACCGAGAAGACAGTCCCAGAATATATGAAAAATTTCTTGGCTAGATATGTACAGGAGCACGAGCTATTGCTAATGCACGTTATTCACCAGTATACCTTCAATCCAGTATCATGATTTCCTGGTCAGATACTGGGATCGTCATAACGTCAGTAAAAAAACAAGAGAAGTACCAAGCCATCGAGATATTTACGGAGAATCACGGATTGGTCAGGGCATTATGCGATGCTGCCGTTAGAATGTGCTGTTTTTCATTGGTGTCTATCGATTGGAATGGGCGGAATTTATACGAACCAGGATTTTGGCGGATCCAGGATATGCGGCAGTCTCTCGCGAAAGATACTCTACCATCGGTCATTATCCAGAGAGTTTGTTATTTATTGCATCGAGTCCTACCATACGGAGATAGGGCGCCAGAGCTCTTTGCATATGTCAGGCACATCTCCGGAAAAATTAGCAATTGTTCTTCACTGGAAGCCTTAAATTTTTATGCGTATTTTGAATTTCTACTCCTTAAAACGACGGGATATGGCTTCGATTTGAGCGTTTGCGGAATCTGCGGATGTCAGGAAAAAATAGAGTACATTTCAAGAATTTCAGGTAGAGGAATCTCAAGGAAGTGCCACCAATTTTCCGCGGAGAAGGTATTCAAAGTGCCAGATGTATGGAAGGCCTGGGACAAAGATGGATACTGCCCGACAGACCTAGAAATCACCCTAAATTCCATCGCCATTACTGGTCATTTTATCAGGAAATTAAATTCAATTCCCAATGGGCATGTGATAACACTTGACGATAATACTATCAGTATGTCACAAAATCAGGTACGCAGAACTAATGTCTAGGGGCCTTTGGGATGGATTTGTATTAATGGAAAAGTAGTAAAAATTATCGATAATGCTATTTAGGTATGCAATACAAATCCATTATTTAATTGTGATTAAAGCATCACGAACGTTTCTTTGTTTGCTTGTATTTAGTGTGGTTATTCAGTTACAAGGAATCAGCTCTGGGAACTCGGATAAAACCCGTATTAATCCTGAGATCATGCAGTGGGGAACTAAGCTGCGTTGTGAAATTGCTATGTTGTTCGGTCTGGAGGCATCGCTATCAGGTTCTGACTTTTATGATATTTATACTGGTGAGACGCTAAAGAGGGAGAAACTTCCTCCTAGCTCTGAAAAAGATCAGGATTCACGCGAATCCTTAAAAATTAAGTTACGTAAGAGGATTGCTGAGCTAGGCAGTGCAGAAGCAGTATTGCTAGATCCTATTTCGGCAGAATTAGCTGAAAAAATTATGGCATCAAGAAAATCGGAAATTGAAAAACATGATAAATTAAGTTGGAGGCAAAAGTTTTTCCTTAAGAAGGGAGGGCAGTATGCTCTCAATGTCGGTCCAATAGCAGAAACACTTAATGAAAAAGTTTTGTGGACAACTCTCTGTTATTACGGTTTCTCGGAGCAAGATTCAAGTGAAGTAACTTCGTGGATTTGGAATAAACTCACGGCCAAGCTATTTGTTAGGGATACCGTTGGTGCAAAGTATGTTGCTCGCCTCTATGGTGCGTTTAAAAATCTGAAAGAAATATTTGAACCCGAATTCTGGGACAGATTACCTCAAAAGTTTGTTGTTAAAATAGTTCTTGGTTGTTTTGGAATGTTCGTACGAGTCGTTGATAAAAATGATCCTAAATCTGTAGAATCTACTAGTTCTTTGAAAGCTGAGAAATTCCCAAGAATTACCGAGGAGCGCTATATTGTGGAAGAATATCTCCCTCCGCTAATACCGGATTGCACCGTCACTGACTACAAATTTGTCTGCTCTTATGGCAACATTATTTTTGTTGTTGTGGGATACGCCCCTGCTAGGCCGGGTCCAATTTCATCTAACGACAAGTGGGAGGATATTTATACTGTCCCTAATTGGCACCTTCTAGATGCCACTTACTGTAGCCTCAAGCAGATACCTATAGAAAAGCCATCAAAGCTAGCTGAAATGATGGAAGTCGCACAAAAATTATCTCGTAGTTCTCCGCTTATTCGTATAGACTTGTACTTAACTAAGGATGAAGAGGGGCAATTTGTCGTCAAGGTCGGCGAAATTACGACACGAATAGCTGGAGGAACGGCTGTGATTAAGCCGGTTGGTTGCGAGTACCTGGCGGGAGAATTGGTTCCTACCATGAGTGAAGCTGATTTCGATCTTCTCAAGGACAGGGATCTTATCGAAGTTCATGAGTGGATGGAAAAGTTAAAGCAATCCACTGATCTAATGCATGATACTATGATGCCTGGTTTCAATTGTACTCCACATATAAACTGGGATTCCCTATCACCATGGGCAGAGAAAAGACTGCAGGGCTCATCCATTAAAGAGATTAAAGATTCTCGCTGTCAAGAAATTAACAAGCTTCCTCCCCTGCT
>JAITFF010000079.1 GCA_031281515.1 Holosporales bacterium
ACTAGACAGCTTTTGTGCGATTTCCATCATTTCAGGTAAGTTCGGGGGCCTTTCTATAGGAACTCGCCCGAGATCATAATACGTTGCGTCTAAAAAATGCCAACTGGGTACCGTATAAAGAGACTGGAATTTCTCCAACGGATTAAGTGGGCCTATTTTAACAAGGTCAACAGGAGCATCTCCAATGACAACCCAAATAATCTTGCCAAAAGAGCAGAAGAATTTATAGTCGGTAACGGTGCGACCTTCTCTTAGAGAAGGAAGATATTCCTCCACAATGAGGGATTCCTCTGTAAGTCTTGAAGTTTTTGTATATTCTAAATCACGAAGGGATGCTACGGTTTTGGGGTCGCTTTTATCAACGACTCGTACACAGTTTCCAAAGCAACCAAGAACCCCTTTAACAACGAATTTTTGTGGTAATTTCTTCCAGAATTTAGGTCGAAGTAAGTCTTTCAAATTTTTAAACGCACCATAAAGGCGAGCAACGTACTTTGCTCCTACTACATCCCTAATAAATAGTTTGGCTGTAAGCTTATTCCAGATCCAAGATGTAACCTCACTTGAATTATACTCATGGAAACCGTAATAAAAGCGACTTATCCACAAAGTTTTTTCATTTAGTGTTTCTGGTTCTGGCCCGAAGTTAAGAACATATTGCCCTCCATTCTCAAGAAAGTGTTCCTGCCTACTAGTCGGTTTGCCACATACTTCTAGTTCCCGTCTTCTAAACTTCATAATTTCTTCGGCTAATTCCGCCGATACAGGATCTAGTAATACTGTTTCTGAATCATCCAACTCGTCAATCCTATCGCGCAATTTGTTTCTTAAAAATTTGAGTAAATTTGGATCACTTTCAAGGCTAAGGGGGAGTCGCCCTCCTCTTGAACATGCGTCAGTGTATAGTCCATACAAAGTAGGAGCTGGTAACACTGATTCCGGATCAGCTAACACTGATTCTAGATCGATTAACCTGGCAATCTCGCTACGCAACACGATTTTCCAGCGATTGAGTTTAGGATGAACGTAGGTTTTGAATGAGCATTCAGCAACTGATACTTGTAATGGAATAATCGCACAACTTATAAGCAAGTAAAGGAGCGTTCGTAATGTTTTAAGTATAAGCATACGATAAATTTATATTCAGGGTCCAGATGGTATTATCGACTATTTTTAATTCTTCATCAAGCACTGTTAATAAATCCACAGTTTAATCAAATCCAATAGAATGAAAAAGGTACAAAAATAAACACAGTGGGATTATATCGCTCTTCTTTTCGTGATTATTAGACAAATTCCCGAATTTTGTTTGTGTTTCTTCGGATAATTTGAAATAAAAAGCCTGAACTTTATAATTTACTGTTTTTCTAAGAGCAAAAATCCTGGGAGATTGTCCTCATTGAAAGGAGCTGGGTTTTTATGTTAGGATCCGCTCGGGCCCTTTGGTTGTATTGTGCCGTGAAAAAGAATACTAGAAACGTACTGATTTGGCTTGGACTTGTGTCTTTTTTGCTACTCCTTGCCAACCCGTTTGAAACCAAGTTCTTGGGTAACGGACCAAAAGAACTGACATATTCTGGCTTCATGAGAGCCGTATCCAGCGGAGATGTCAAGGAGGTCCTGCTTCGCCCTGCGACTTCAAAGGTCGTCGGGAAATTGTCGAATGGGATGATTTTTACGGCTTTAACTCCCATGGATCTGAAGATGATCGATAAATTGCTCGATAATAACGTTGAAATCATAGTAGATGCCGGAGAGTTCGGATTTAATAGCGTATTGTCCCAGGTATTACAGTGGTTCCCGGTCCTCCTTCTCATTGGCCTCCTCCTCTACTCATCGCGGCAGATGCAGACCGGTGGAAAGGGAAGTATTGGAAGCGGGCATTTCGGGATTGGAAAAGCTAAAACCAAGACTTTTCAGTCGAAGAAGGTAAATGTTACGTTCGCAGATGTTGCCGGTATCGACGAGGCGAAGCAAGAGCTCGAAGAAATCGTCGATTTTCTAAAGGCTCCACAAAAGTTTCAGCGTCTCGGTGGGAAAATACCTCGAGGAGTATTATTGGTCGGTGATCCCGGGAACGGGAAAACACTATTGGCGCGAGCTATCGCCGGGGAGGCCGGTGTGCCGTTCTTCAGTATCTCAGGATCCGAATTCGTTGAGGTATTCGTCGGAGTTGGTGCTAGCCGCGTTCGTGATATGTTCGAAAATGCTAAGAAGCATGCCCCGTGCATCGTTTTTATTGATGAGGTTGATGCCGTCGGAAGGAAAAGAGACTCGGGTTTCAGGGTTAGTAATGACGAACGGGAACAAACTTTAAACCAGCTGCTCGTCGAGATGGATGGTTTCGAAGGAAATCAGGGGATCATCGTACTCGCCGCGACGAATAGGCCGGACGTCCTGGATGTCGCTCTGTTGCGCCCAGGACGCTTCGATCGGCGAATTACCGTGCAGTATCCGGATATGGCTGGCCGTGAAAAGATTCTCATTGTTCACGTTAAAAACGTTCCGCTAGCTCCAGATGTTAATTTAAAAACGATTGCCCGCGGGACATCAGGTTTTTCCGGGGCGGAGCTCGCCAATTTGGTTAATTAGGCTGCCCTTATGGCTGCCAGAGAAAATAAGCTATCAGTCGCGATGCGGGACTTCGAAATGGCCAAGGACAAACTCATCATGGGGACGGCCAGACTATCGATGAGCATGACCGACGATGAAAAAAAATTTACGGCATATCACGAGGCCGGGCACTCACTCGTCGCTATCTTCGTCCCACAGTGTGATCCGATTCATAAGGTAACGATCATTCCTCGCGGCGGAGCTCTCGGTATGGTTGTCCGTCTCCCAGAAAAGGATAAAATTTCAGTCTCTAAGACTGAGGTCATATCGAATATCAAGGTCGCGATGGGTGGAAGAGCCGCTGAGGAAATCGTCTTCGGAGAAGAAAATATTACAACCGGAGCATCACAGGATATAAAACAGGCAACCGATATCGCGAAAAAAATGATAATACGGTGGGGAATGAGTGATACGTTGGGATTTAGGTCATTCTATGATTCGGATGGATATTATATGGAAGCTAGCGATCAAATTTCTCAAAAAACTTCAGAAACCATAGACATGGAGATTAAAAATCTTTTGGATTCTGCATATAGAGAAGTTAAGGAGATCGTCACCAAAAATCGCGATAAGCTCGAGGCAATTGCAACGAAACTCATAAAAAGAGAAACTCTCACGGGCGATGAAGTGAAACGAATCGTGGCCGGAGAGGATATCGATGATGATCCTCAGGAAGAAGATGATATTACCAGCGAGTTCTCTCTCGGCGGTCTTCCGAACATGACCAAGAAAACGTAATGGATAGGAACATTTTCGGAACGGATGGCGTCAGAGGGAAAGCCAACGAAGGCTATATAACCCCAGACAAAGTGATGGCCCTCGCTGTTGCGGCTATCGATTACTATAACTCGACTGGTCACAAGACGGTGAATAATAAATTTACGGTCGTTATCGGAAAGGATACCAGGTTATCCGGCTATATGCTGGAACCTGCCCTAGTAGCCGGCTTCATCGCGGCTGGTGCTGATGTGATCCTACTCGGACCAATACCCACTCCAGGTGTCGCATTCATGACGCGATCTCTTCGCGCTGATTTGGGGGTTGTCATATCGGCTTCTCATAACCCATTCTACGACAACGGAATCAAATTTTTCGGACCGACCGGCTTCAAAATTTCACAGGACGAAGAATCCAGGATTAGCGGGAAATTGCATGATATTTTGCAGGCCACTTCACAATTACAGGATTATCTATCGAGTCCTGAAGGGATGGGTAAGGCGAGGAGGTTAGATGATGCTGGTGGGCGCTATATAGAAGCCGTAAAACGTTCTTTCCCAAAAAACCTGAGTCTTGCCGGAATGAAGATCGCGATCGATACGGCAAATGGAGCCGCTTATCGGGTTGCTCCTCAGATTTTTTGGGAACTTGGAGCTGATATTGTTCAGATAGGAGATGAGCCGGATGGGCTAAATATTAATCTGAACTGCGGGGCCCTGTCGACCGATGCCCTGAGGCAAACTGTCCTTGAAACGGAAGCGGATATCGGAATTGCCCTCGACGGAGACGCAGATCGGGTCGTAATTATCGATGAATTGGGGAATCTCATCGATGGAGATTACATTCTCGCCGCGATTGCGACGGATTGGCAGGATTTAGGTCTTCTGAGAGGTCGATGTGTCGTCGCAACCTGTATGTCTAACCTAGGCCTTGAAAAATATCTAAACGGCCTTGGGATCGAACTTTGCAGGTCGGAGGTTGGAGATAAACACGTTCTGGGCAAAATGCTGGAGACCGGCTCGAATTTGGGAGGAGAGAAATCGGGACACATCATCCCGATCGATTATGCCCAGACTGGGGACGGATCGATCGCAGCAATGCAAGTTTTAGCCTTCCTTAAAAGGCGGGGATTGAAAGCGAGCGCCGTTGGCGGTCTTTATAAATCCTATCCCCAAACCGTAATGAATATCGATGGTAAAGTTGAGGTCAATGACCCAGACCTGCAAAATTTTATCTCAAATCTTGAGGTAGACGTCCTTAGTGGGAGGGGGAAGATTCTCATCCGCCAATCAGGAACTGAGAATGTCACGCGAATTATGATCGAATCTGATTGTAAACGATCTGTTCAAATGGCAGCTCTCAATGTGGAAAACAATCTCCATATGTTCAAAAAAATCTTGTAGCCACCTGATATGGTGATTACGTCATATGGATAAGTATTAACCCGGATAATGGATTAGAACAGAGACTTGTGAACCGGCGAGATATATGTTTTTCTATTCATTAGTTGGTAAGATACAAGCGTTGAAACGATATGAATAAAGCTACTCATATGTTTTCCGCTGCTGAAGGGGCAACTCAATGGGTAGGTGTGTAGTCCCATATTATTGGGGATGGGTTCTCTGTTAAATCTCTGAGGATCAGTCTCCCACATCTTCATCATAAATTTCTAGTAAGTTAAGCCATTAATAGATCTAAGTCTTTTAGCATAGTTATATGCATCTATAAAAGTATTTAGATATTTTAGTGGTTGTTGATGCATAGCAATTAAGAGAAGATTAACAGTCTCTTCCTCCATTTGATAACAGTTTTGTGATTAATGGAGTCCTGTTCTTTACGTCTTGATCTGATGGGATGGTGCGTGTGATAATCGGCTGCGAGTAATTTTTAGCCTTATCTCCACCGTGAATCTGCGAGTATTGAACGAACTAGGCAACTCTGATTATAGAGTTGCCATCACCCCAGAGGTTGCCAAGAAATTGATTGTAGGGGGGCATAGTATCTGGATCGATCCGGATGCTGGAATGCAGTCAGGGTTTCCTGATTCCGAATATCTCACCGTTGGGTGTGTTCAGTTTAGACCACAGGACTCACCGTCGAGTAAGGTAGTGTTTTCAGCCAATCCTCTAAATACAGGAACTAT
>JAITFF010000080.1 GCA_031281515.1 Holosporales bacterium
GGACTAATCGAATCATTAGTCGTAGAAGTACCTGAATCGAAGAGTGTCTCCATCACACTCATGGACCTGTGAGTAAATCCCTTTAGGGGTCAAGCGCCCCTCCCCTACCCCATTCTTTAACTGTATGTGCAATTTTTACGGGATGCTTATACGACAAGATTTACAATAAAGTATGTAAAGCTTCCATAGAAAAAAATCAGGTAATCATGTAGCCCTTTCTAGGAGGAGTGCATCAAGATGAAGCAGTCCTCCAAAGGCCGGGCCAGTAGCTTAGTTTTTTTTAGCTACTACTGCGGGCAGGCTCCTGACAGTGCCCTTCAGATATCCGGTATCATATTCCTTAAACGAGGTTATGCATTCGTATTCGGTGTTATTCCACCTAATTCCGGTGAATGTTCTACCTCTCAGGATGGTCAGCATCGGGACGATGACATCGAAAATACCATCCTCTTGGCCATTGATTGATCTGATGAATGCTCTGGTATTTACGATGTCACTGAAACGCTGGGCCGTTGTCGATCGAGGCGCATTGCCGTTCACCTCCAGTAATGTTATCTTATCTTGAAGCTTATATAGCGTATTTCTTTTCATGATGATACCTCCTAATTTATCGTTACTCTTCTATATTTATCGACAACGTTCCTGATACTATTCGAATCCAAAATGTCTTCGTCATTACAGGAATAAATATTCTTTGCGATCTGGAGGGCGGCATATCGTAATTCGCCCGGGACATCTTGAGGCCTTTCTATTAGGCCGGCAATGTACTTGATTTCAACCGGATATTGCGTCTCGCTTATTAGGATGAATGTTCTATCCCTGTCCATATCGATTGAAAAGGAGATTCGTTTGCGATTTCCGTTCGGAAGTTTCCGTTTGACCGATAAGATTAGCTCTACGTTCCTTACTGGCAGCTCGATTTTACATGGTCTTTCTTTATCGTCACAGTAGACCAAGTACTTATACTTCTTTTTAAGGATTGGGCGTTCGATATAATTTTCCAAAATACTCGTTGCCATTTCAATATTCTTATTTAAATAATCATCTTCGTAATCGTGTTCTATTCGAAGATGTCCCTTTAACTCAGCCAACTCGATGATCTGAGATTTTGATGGTTCAATGATAAAGTTCATGTTAGTAATACCTCCAAAAATTTGTTAAATCTTGAAAAAGATGTGGTTTCCAATTTCAAAGACGGGGACATGCCCTGTCGCCCAATACGGCGGAGTCTTCGCGATTTTGCTGTAATAGTGATTTGCTCCGTTAGTTATGTCCTGAATTTTCAGGTCTATCAATTTTTGAGACAGAACATAGCAGAGCACATATATCGCGTCAGCACTCGGCGGGTTTTCGATCAGTTTTCTGTTTGGATCCCAAGGATTCCAGCAGGAAAATTGTTTCGGTTTAAGGCAGATATTTTCAATGGATTCTCCGGAATGTTTATGACGATTCATAATGACATTCCCGACGGCGATTAGAGATTTCGTTCCACAGTTTGGTTTCCTGTACTCACCTCTCGCCTCGCCGTAAATCGTCTTCGCCATTATTTCGATGGATTTTTCAGCCATTTTATTCTCATACCTCCTTCTTGAATAATATTTGAACAATATCTGAGATGAGAGTAGTTTTTGTGATCGATACTGAACGATATTTAGTTTCATCAGGGAAGTTGATCTCAATCTTGCCATCGGATATATCGTCCACGAGTGTGGATAATGACTGTGGGGTAACCTCCTGCGCCGGAGAATGAATCCCGGATGTAACCAGGTCCCTCGCCGAGATTATGTTGATATACTCATGGGCCTGCAGAGCCGTTCCGATATAGAACAGATATTGTTGAATATCGGGAAGGTGAATTCCTGGATAGTAACTGCCCGCAAAAAAGTGACACTTCGACTTTACGTGGACAATATCGCTCGGACCATATTCCTCCTGATCAGAAATGCTTTCAATTTCTGAATCCACTTCCTGTTTGTTGAAGGATTTCGTGAAAATATCTGGATTAGATCTCAAAAATTCGATCCATTCCGACTTAATCGGGGCTTCCTGCTCACCGGCTGGAAGTAAGTCTCTGAATCTAACGGAAAGTTCAGAAACAAATCCATTCATTCCGATATTTTTTCCGGAGTATGGCTGGAAAGACATCGTCTTTTCCTGGGCATCGTCGTCGGTAATCATCGTCCTATACCGCGCCGATATCCTCACGTTCCGGAATTCCGCCTTCGGGATGATGGAACATAGACACCTGATGTATTCCGCCGATTCATCCGTCGCGCAGAATATGTCATCAATTTTGTTGCTGTTCCCGATTATTATTTCTGTATTCTCTTTTTCGACTTCTGTAAAACATTCTATAAATGGTGCATTGAGATAATTCACCTTAGGTGTTTGGATAATACTTTTCATGATAAAATTCTCCTTAGTTTTTAAACAGTGTAATGTTTTGGAAATTATTCCTGGATTTGGATTTTTTTTTAGAAAGTAATTGAATCGGCTATTTCAATAAGCCTTTTTTCATGATGTTGTGTTTTCAGTGGTTTTGTAATAATCGTGATCTTCGTCTGATTTTCGTTGAGAAAGGATAAAATCAGACTTTTGTAGTTGTGTTTATTAATCTTATTAGATAGCTTCAAATCAGTTATATATGTTATCAACTTACTAAACTGGGATTCAGCATCATTCTGGACAGTTATATCGTGTAGAATATCGGCAACTCCAAAACCGGTATCCTCGTGCCGGGGAATTTCCGGTGGCAAAAGCAAAAGGGCGCTTTTTCTCATTTTCTCACGGAGCCTCTCGTGTTCGACGAAGGCAGCTGCCTTGATTTTGACGACTTTTTCTTGGTTTGTTATTTTGAAGTCAATCTTTGTAACCTTTGCCAAGTAGCCCTGAATTTGGATCCACGTATCACATCCAATTTGCAAGGCCTCTTCATCGAATGGAATTTCGAATGAAAATTCAAGATTTCTCATGGAAAGGGCTAAATAACTTCCGATTCCCGAGAAGATTTCTCTCAGAATCGATAGCCCTATATCGGTCGAAAAGAAACTGTCGATCATTGGATTCTCAATATACTCCTGAACATTGTGCAGATTTATTTTCAGATGTTTAGTCAGGGGATAATCTCCGTTCTTGATATTTGCCCGAAAGGTTTCGGTCGTGAATTGGTTGAATCCCCAAGACAGGATCAATTTATTATCGAAAAACTCCCGGCGTAGCCTGAATCGCGGTATATCATCGGAGATTACTATTTCCGGTGTGAGGGTCATCATCGACTGATCCCGCATCAATCTGGAGAGTCCGACAAAATATTTTGTAGCCCTTGAATTTTTGTGACGGGAAACCCGATCTCCAAAATCTGGCCACGAATGCTGAAGTTTTTTGGGGGTCAATGTGTTGATTTTTCCAGATGAGAATCGATTCGAGATTCTCGAGGAAAGTTCTAGATCTCCTTCACGTCTGGCGACCCACGCGGCTGTAAGCTCGAGCGAAATTTCGCCCACCGCCCTTTCATCGTAATTCATCATTGTGAAAGAGTCTAGCAAAATTTTGTCATCGATTTTGATCGGCTCAGATTCTGGGAGAATGATGGAATACGAGCGTTTGTCCCCAGTCCTCGAGATCTGATCGATAGTTAGCGGGATCGAGACATCAGGATTATCGGCACGAAATTTTTCCAACAAATCACGATAAATCGGTTCTGGAGATTTTGTCGAAATTTTTTGATCATCGGCTGACGCCTGAAGTTCGATTTGCAGTCCTTTTCGGTCGGTCGAAAAGAATGAAGATAGCCTGCCTCTGAAAAGCAATCGATCTCCCCAGATGACTTCTCCGATTTCATAATTCTTGTGCGACTCCAAAATCGCCGCTGGTAGATCGACGATACATCTTGGAGTTTCATTTTCGATCTCCGAAATAGAGATTCCCATGACATCAGATGTCACGAAGTTTTCGCGTACATTACGCAAATTCAATTGAAATTTGTTCATTGAAAGTACTCCTATTGATTAAAGAAAAAAGATTTTTTTTGTAAAGAAAAATTCAAGCCCCAGATCGAGGCTCTGTTAAGATTCAGTTGTTAAGTTTATTTTGTATTGGCTGTGTGATGAAGATGGGAGGAACTATTCCCAGTTTGGCCAGATGCGTTTAGCATCGTAGTCTATCTCATCCCAATCGTCAAAAATGGTTCCTCCAAACGCAGTATCATCGATATCGTATGCATCAAACC
>JAITFF010000022.1 GCA_031281515.1 Holosporales bacterium
AAAGAATACCCTAACATTCGGAGTATCCGTTAATTCTCTCACCCGTTCGACTATGGCACTTTCTCGATTTCGGGCCTCTATGCAAGCCGCCCCTAAAATACGACAATAAACGTCAATTCGCTCCTTACCCACGAATCTGGCCTCAACTATCTCCGACGAACCATATAAACTCTCTCCGACAATCGATGCCCATTCCCTTCTGAGCAATATGTTTAAGGCGACGGACGGGCTATATGCCCCAAATACAGTCCTCAAAACACTCGCAACACTCTGCATAAACAAAAAAAAATATGCCCATCCATCGATGTCCGGTATTATACGACAACGTGATCTCGTAATATCAAAGATTTAGTAACTCGTGACCTTCTATGAAATTTGAACTTATTTCCGAGTACAAACCAGCCGGGGATCAGGGACGTGCCATCGATTTTCTTACACGAGGAATCTGTGATGAGGTTCGTGATCAGGTTCTGATTGGCGTCACCGGATCCGGAAAAACATTCACAATCGCAAATGTCATTCAAAATCTTAATCGACCAACCCTAATCATGACTCACAATAAAACTTTAGCGGCGCAGATATACTCTGAAATGCAATCTTTTTTCCCGAACAATGCGGTTGAATATTTTGTCTCGTATTACGATTACTATCAACCGGAGGCGTATGTCGCTCATTCCGATACATACATCGAAAAAACATCGGCTATCAACGAAGAAATAGATAGGATGCGTCATTCCGCAACGAGATCACTCCTGGAACGCCGAGATGTCATCATCGTAGCGAGCGTTTCTTGCATCTATGGCATAGGACCAATCGAAAGCTATACCGATGTTATCATAACCCTGAAAATCGGTATGAAAATTTCTCCGCAAAAACTCTGCAGGCAGCTCGCGGATTTGCAATACGAAAGGAATGACCTGGAATTCAAACGAGGAATATTCAGATCAATCGGGGATGTTATCGAGATATTTCCCGCGCATAAGTCAGATGTCTTTTGGAAACTGAGTTTTTTTGGAGATGAATTAGAAGAAATTTCACAAATAGAATACCCATCCAGGAAAAAGCAAAAGACATTAAATGAAGTGAAAATATTCTCGAATAGTCATTACGTATCAACGAGAGAAGTGTTAAACAAAGCTATTCAATATATTCAAATCGACTTAATGGCGAGATTAAAAGAATTGGAAGATCAGGGAAAATTACTCGAAAAACAGAGGCTCGAACAAAGGGTGGCATTCGATATAGAAATGCTACAGACTACCGGTTTTTGCAGTGGTATCGAAAACTATTCTAGATACCTCACCGGCAGGAATCCCGGAGAGCCTCCTCCAACACTAATCGAATACCTCCCAGAAAACTCCCTATTAGTCGTGGATGAGAGTCACGTCAGCGTTCCGCAGGTTAGGGGAATGTATCTCGGAGATCGCGCGAGAAAACAGAATCTTTCTGACTATGGGTTCAGGTTGCCATCATGCCTGGACAATAGGCCCCTGAAATTCGAGGAGTGGGATTTTTTTCGCCCTCAAACAATATTCATGTCTGCAACCCCAGGGACATTCGAACTGATGAGATCAGGTAAAGAACACACGGTAGAGCAATTGATTAGGCCGACCGGCATCCTAGATCCGGTCTGTATCGTAAGGCCATGCGATAATCAGATTGATGACCTTTTGGGCGAAATAAAAAGGACGACGCAGAGCGGCTTCAGAACCCTCATCACTACGCTCACAAAAAAAATGGCCGAGCAGCTAACGGAGTATCTGTCTGAACATGGAATAAATGTGACGTATATGCATGCCGATACGGATACCCTAGATCGAATCGAAATAATTCGAGCCCTCAAGGCTGGAGAATTTGATGTTTTAGTTGGAATCAACCTACTTCGGGAAGGACTCGACATTCCAGAGTGCGCCCTCATCGCCATCCTGGATGCTGATAAGGAGGGTTATCTGAGGTCGAAGACCGCCTTGATCCAAACGATCGGGCGAGCGGCTCGTAATATCGAGGGTCGCGTTATAATGTACGCCGATAGGGTTACCAATTCAATGCGAGAGGCCCTCGAGGAAACGAATCGCCGGCGAGCGATACAAGACGAATACAACAAAGCTCATGGTATTTCTCCGAAATCGATTACACGGCACACAGAGAGGGGTCAAACTACTGGTAGTAAGGTAAACAAAAGCTCTCGAATTGATGATGTCCAAAAACAGGTTGCCAGTCTGGAAAAACTGATGCTCGAGGCGGCCGATAACCTCCTATTCGAAGATGCCGCCAAATACAGAGACAAAATTGCTGAACTCTCAGGAACGATCAAAAATTAGCGCCTGGCAGTCCAACTTGTGGTTGTGGTCTTCGAAATATTCTATTCCCGCCGTAATTCGCAATAAAATTCTTTTCACTATACCAAATGACAGTTTCATCGTTCCCATTGCTGTTCTGAGATTTGATGATGATCGCTACTTTATCGTCCACAGAGTCTGCGGCAAATTCTGCAATTCCGAGAGTTTTCTGCTGAATCGAGGGTGCCTGCTTCCCGAAAAATGGATTCATCCTATATTGCAACCAACGGCCATTCCCGTCCTTCGCAAATCGCTCCATTATTCCAAGGGTCTTGAATGGGACCAATCCGAAAGAGTTTTGCATAGCCCCACTTTGTGTTCCGATATTACGATCCTGAGCCGACGGGAATGGAATTAACCCTTCTTTAGCGGCGTAGTATGATCCTATGGATTTTAGGATGACCTCGATATTAGACATCGTTTTATGCGCAGCATGAATTTTTTTCGTCGCGCTGAATTGTGTAATAAAAATACTAGAAATAATGCCAACGATAAATAACGATATCGAGACCTCAAGTAATGAGAATCCTGGCAAAAAGACTTTCCTTCCCATAGAAATTAAAATAGAATCCTCCGCATTGATCTAGGAGATTTTCACATAAAATCATGAATGATTCAGCTGTTATTTTAATTCCGGCCAGATTAAATTCCTCTAGATTTCCCCAAAAAATTTTAGCACCAATCGATGGCAAGTCAATGATTCTTCACGTTCTCCATAGGGCACAGGGCCTGAATTTCTGCGAAGTCTACGTGGCGTGCTGTTGCGAATCCGTAAAAAAAATCATTGAAGATGGGGGGGGGAAAGCAATTCTAACCGATCCAGATTTGCCATCTGGAACCGACCGAATATATGCGGCAATGCTAGAATTACCCACTAAACCGGAGTTTGTAATCAACCTACAGGGAGATACCCCCGTCTTTAGCGAGTCAATAATTCCGGCCATTTTCGAAGTCCTCCAAAACGATGCTTCAATTGAGATAACTACTCCGGTTACTATGTGTGATAACAATAAGGAAAACGCCGAGAATCCGAACATAGTTAAGGTTGTTTTCAACGGAATGGAGGAGGGAAAACCCGGAAAAGCCATATATTTTTCTCGCAATTGTATTCCATCCGGCATCACACAGTCCTTTTATTCCCACATCGGGATTTATGCTTATCGTCGAAGAGCATTGGAGAAGTTCGTGTCAATAAAGCCATCTTATCTTGAAACGACTGAGCGCCTCGAACAGCTAAGGGCGATCCAAAACGGAATGAATATATGGGCCGTGCCGGTTCAAGGAGAAGCCATCGCCGTCGATATTATTACTGACCTAGAGGCCGTCGAGCGCTATAATCGTATTGCTTGATCCTATCTTTTTCCCTGATCCTACGGTGTTTAAACTACTCGCCGTCTGTTCATTTTGTATCGGAATCGTTTATGTCACTCTATACGAATCGAGTAAAATGAAAGATCATTCATTCCTTTTTGTAAAGGGTGACAACATTTACGAATCCATAAAGAAGGATGGATCATTCGGTAAGGCAGCCCTCTTCTTTATCGTCGAAAAGGTCTCGGTCTTGAAGAGGAAACTCCAGACCGGTGAATATAAAATTCACTACAACGAATCCGCTTTATCGGTTTTCTGTAAAATTACTAACGGAAATGATGTGACGAGAAAACTGACGATTCCAGAGGGATTAACGACTCAGATGATCGTAGAAATCCTAAATAACAACGAATTTTTGACGGGAGAAATTGAGGGATGCCCAGAAGAGGCATCACTTATGCCCGATACCTATTTCTATAAATTTCACGATACCAGAAAATCTATTATCGATAAAATGGCGAGTCAAATGCAGAATACCATTCTGCAGCTACAGGCCAAGAATAACACCGGAATCAGTATAAAAGATATCATAATTTTGGCATCAATTATCGAGAAGGAAACCGGTCTGGATGAGGAACGCCGTATCGTATCATCGGTTTATCATAACAGGCTCAAGAAAAAAATGCGCCTGCAGAGCTGCCCAACCGTTATCTATGCGGTATCGAACGGTTATGGGAAAATAAATAGAGCTCTAACAAAAAAAGATCTTTTTTCCGCGTCTCCATTTAATACGTACCGGGTGAATGGAATGCCTCCGACTCCCATCTGCTGTCCCGGAAAGAAGGCCATCGAGGCAGCCTTAAATCCAGCCGATACAAATTTTCTGTATTTTGTCTTATCCGAGGACGGAGTACATCACAAGTTCTCAGGAGATTTTGCCGAACAAGTCAAAAATAAGAACAACAGGAAAAAAGCGATGCGATCGAAGGGACACTGAATATCTTATGTACTCCGCTCTGTGTCTCCTTCTCAAAACTCCGATTCCGGAAAAATCCGCAAAAGTATGAGATTTATGCTGCTCATTTCAAACGATGTATAGTTTTTCTAATGGCCTCAGAAAAATCCGGCACGATATACCCGAAGGCATTCCCAGAATTCTCTTTCGCGGCCTTCTGCTGAATAACATCTAGTAACATCCCGTTCGTCCCGGTCACCATGACGATTCCCCCCCTATTGGAAGCCCTACTGACAATCTGTTTAAGGGAGACAAATGCTTCATGATCCATGAATGGTACATTCTGAAAATATATAATCAATACGCTTGGGTATGATCCACGAGCCGTGAGGGCCCCCTCTATCACTTTCGCGATATTCAAGGATAGGATATTAAATACCTGAATGACCTCTATCTTCTTTAGAATGTCTGCTGAGATTTTCTGGCTCGTCGAAAATCCGTTTTTATTTGACATAAATTCTATTGGCCCAGCATCGTGTTTTTTCGTCGTGTGAACAGTCGCATCCTTGATTTTGATCATCCGTTTCGAGAAAAACATATTAGAGGCCGTGAATCCAACGATGACTGCCGGGATAAATCCGAAATATACCGCCACAATAAGCGTTATAAAAAATATATAACAGTCGTTCGATTTGTAATCGAAATATTGCGCAAAATTCCTGGCGAATATCTCAGTGAAAGCATATACCAACAAAATTCCAGAAATACATTGTAATGGAATATATTTCAGAAGCTCATGGTTAAATAATACGAAAAGATACGATAAAGCAGCAAGAATGAGCAAAGAAACGATGGTTTTCGTCTTCAATGAAATATGCTTTAGAGATAGGTTGATGTCGGGAGAAACGAATAACCCACCACACGCGACGGATGCAAGATTCGAAATTCCAGAAGATATGAGCTCCATATTGCTCTGCACTCTTTTGTCACCAGTAATGCTCCTCGAAATATTTGTACAAAAACAAGCCTCCGCTCCGATAATTATCGCAATTATAAACGCATAATTTAAAGTGGCTGAAAGCACAGTACTTGATGGCAAACTGTGAGAAATCGTAAAGATATTATCAATCGACTGCCCGCTCAAAAATTCCTGTCCAACAGTCTTGATTTCAAATGAATACGGAATATAGCCAAGTCCAGAAGCATATACCGCAAGACAGCCTAAAAT
>JAITFF010000045.1 GCA_031281515.1 Holosporales bacterium
AGTGGTAGAGCATCTCGTTTACACCGAGGGGGTCGGCGGTTCGAATCCGTCATCGCCCACCATTTGGCGATTCTCTTAGTGGCTGTTTGTACTTTTGTAGTCGGTTCTTGCGGACGAAACGGTTTGCCGGTCCGCCCGTCGGTTGGGGATACGTCTGGTGCTTCGGGTTCTGTTAGGTAGGTTCGTTGGTTGTTTTCTTTTTCTGATTTGCCAGGTTGCATCTGCCGGTGTCAGTTTTCGAACTTCTGCTAAGGATCTTTCGTCCCTTCCGTCTGGGGAATTATTCGTCGCCGCCGATTTCCAAGTAAAGATTGGTGAACACTTATCGGCTCCGGTTGGCAAGGGAAAGCAGTCGGCCCCTAGGATTGTTTGGAAAAATGCAGAAGTTCTGGAGGTTTTTTGGCCGGAGCATACTGGAATCTCGGATACCGATGGCACGGCCAGTGGATACTTCGGGTATACGAACGATTTCTCTTTGTTGTTTGCTTTGAGGATATTGGACCCATCGAAGCCAATTGAGTATGACATGACATATGTATCGTGCGGAGATGCATGCGTGCCATACATAAGCTCCGGAACTTTGTTGCTGAATGGACTGCTCCTATCGGAGGAAATTGAAAAAATCGTCGGTCCATCAGAAATTCCGTTCGAAAATTTCGTGATAGCCATTTTGCTGGGAATCCTGGGAGGCCTGATTTTAAATTGTATGCCTTGTGTATTCCCGATTATATCAATCAAACTATTTTCGATCGCAAAGACGGCAACTGGAAGCAAGAAGGGTATTCGCAGACACGGCATATCCGTATCGATGGGAATAATACTAACCTTCCTAACGTTGGGGATAATCCTCCTGATCCTTAGGCAATCAATAGGGGGAATTGGATGGGGTTTTTATATGCAGAGCCCTACCTTCGTGTTCTGCATTCTACTGATTTTCCTATTGTGTGGACTGAATTTTTTCAACCTTCTTCATCTCAAAATTCCAGTTTCAATTAAACCTACGATCTTGCCGCTTGATCGGGCCTATGTCGGGTCATTTGCTAGTGGTGTATTTGGAGCCGTATCCTCAGCGGCTTGTGTCGGCCCATTCGCTGGGATGGCAGTCGCTTCGGCGTTGTTATATGGCTCTCCACTGCAATCATGCTGTATTTTTTCGGCGATTGGGGTCGGTTCAGCCATACCTTTCCTTCTAATTTCCTTGTTTCCGGGTTGCCTAAACCTTTTCCCGAAACCCGGACGCTGGCTATCAATTTTCAAAGAATTTATGGGCTTTGCGATGTTGTTTTCTTGCGTTTGGCCAATCTGGACTTTATTAACTCAAATTGACGTCGAAAATGTGGTATTGATTCTGATGTCTCTTATTGCTACGGCAATGTTCTTCTGGATTTTAAACCAATCTAAAGATTCAAAGTTTTTTACGGCTCTGGCTGCGTCTGGTTTGATTTGTTCCGTTGTATTCGGCCTATTTGTATCCACGAACAATAATGAAGTCGATGGAATAATATGGGAGAATTACTCGGATGAGAAATTCGATAATGCCATCGCTGAAAATAGACCGATATTCTTGAATTTCACTGCTTCGTGGTGCATAAACTGCCAGTTCAATCGTCGTGTTTTTAAGGACCAAGAAATTGTTGGGGCCTTCAAACGAGACAACATATTGGCCATGCAGTGTGATTGGTCGCGCCGAGATGGAAAAGTAACTCAATTACTGAGGAAGTACGGAGCGGCCGCCGTCCCGCTATACGTCTATCACCCTTCAGGATATACAAATTACAAAATTCTTCCAAATATACTCACGAAAAATAATGTATTAAAGGAAATTACAGGAGTACCCAATGAAAAATAAGCAGATCTCGGCTTTTTGTTTTCTTTTATTTTTTTTCATAATAGTTTTTGATCAGGCCACAAAGTGGAGTGTTCTTGCCTTTTTGTACCCGGGGCAAGTAGTCGATGTATTTCCCTCGTTCTTTAACCTGGTACTAGTAATGAATTCTGGGACGAGCTTCGGCCTATTATCTCCACATACGAGAGCAGAATTTTATTTGATTATCGTGGCGACGATATTGTGTACTCTATTTCTATTTTACCTCTTTTTCAAGCTTAGGACGGTTATTGAAAAGGTTTTGTGTATCTTTATTACTGGGGGCGCCATTGGAAATTTGATCGATAGGTTCTGCCACGGAGCGGTCGTTGACTTTATCGACTTACACTACAAAGGGTGGCACTGGCCGGCCTTTAATGTCGCCGATTCTTTTATTTCGATTGGCGCCATTTCTCTTTTGGTGTATAACCTATTTTGCGCTAAGGAGTAATAAAACTCCTGCAGGATCGTCTCCACATTTTGTGGACCCCCTTTATATTCGGATACCTCTAAATGGCGGAAGATTTTGGGAGTGTGGTCAGCTGATGAGGCGGTTTTTAAGCTGGTGTTTTTGGCATTGCAAAGTGCCCAGAAAAAATGGACAATGCCGATAAAAGAGAATGGAAATTGTCCCTAAACCAGATTGCTTGAAACATCACTGTCTGTCAGATTAAGTCCTGTTTTTTACATCCAGGTCTTCTTCCATAATATCTGGCTCTGAAAGGTTGGAAAGAAATCTAATATTTAACGCTATGGCGTGGCCCAAATCATTCAACAGCACGTCAATTGAAGCCTTTCTTGATGCTAATCCTGAGTATGGAAATTCATCGCTGACATCGTACATCGCAATGGAATCCACTGAATTTTTACTGACAAGATTACCCTTATCATCGTATATCTCGATCGTGGCCACCATCTTTATGTGTTCTTTGATAATCTCCAGCTCCGAGAAGGCAGCCGGTTCATCCAAATCGGTGACTGTGACCTTAATCTTGAGTTTGCGGAGATCTATACCGAATGTTGACAGATCCCTTTCGACGACTTCTCTCAGCCTAAACTGATAATACGGATCCGCCCTAATATCGATGACCGGAGTCCTGGCATTCAATCCATCGTCCTCAAGAAGATATCGAGTCGACGAGCATCCACTCAACAGAAATGCTAATCCACAGACCGCGTTTTTAAAATGATTTCGTAGCACTCGATTTGGTCGCCCTCTGAAAAATCGTTAAACCCATCCGCCAAAATCCCGCATTCGTGAGATTGTTTTGATTCTTTGATCTCATCCTTTTCGTGTTTCATCGACTTAATTTTACCCTCAAAAATGCATTTCCCACCTCGCATTACTTTTATCTTGGAATCACCACGTTTAACAGTTCCATCGACGACACAGCAGCCAGCGATCGTTCCGATGCGACTGATAGAAAATATTTTTCTGACGTCTGCTGTTCCGATGTAATGTTCTTCTGCTATGGGGGACAACATCGATGCCATGATTTCCTTCAGATCTTCCGTTACACGATAGATGATGTTATGGTGCAAGGTTTTGATTCCGTATAATTTTGCCAAATTCTTCGCGGCTACTGTTGCGTTGGTATTAAATCCGATAATAATGGCCCCTGTATTTTTGGCGAAATCGACGTCGCTTTCACTGATAATTCCGACCCCTCTGTCGACTACTTGAACATTGATCTCAGGATGCTGAATGGCATCGACTGAGGCCACGATCGCCTCCAGAGAGCCGAATACGTCAGCCTTAATGAATATATTTAGATTAGAAACGCCACTCCCCTCATCGCTCATCATCTGATCAATCGATTTGGTAACGGCCCTTTTGGTGGCTGCTCCTGATGTCACCCTCTGCCTATACTCGGCAATTTCTCTGGCTTTTTGTTCGCTATCCAATACCGACAGAACATCTCCAGGTTCCGAAGACGAATTAAATCCAACTATTTCGATTGGATCCGATGGGAAAGCTACTTCGATTCGATTCCCCTTATCGTCGTAAATAATTCTAACCTTCCCAAATGAGTCACCAGCCACGAAAATATCACCACTCGACAAAGTTCCGCGTTGAATAACGACGGAGGCGATAATTCCGCGCCCCTTGTCTATCCTTGATTCGAGAACGGTTCCGACGGCTTTCCTGTTCTTATTAGCCTTTAGTTCCATCATTTCCGATTGCAATAAGATAACATCCAACAAGCCATCCAAATTTTTGCCATGAAGGGCTGAAATCTCAACACTCAACACGTCTCCACCAAAATCTTCGAGTATGACGTCCTGAGCCAGCAGCTCCGACTTTAATCTATCAACATTGATGTTTGGCTTATCGATTTTGTTTATCGCAACAACGATGGGAACTTTATACGCTTTGGCCTGATGTATGACTTCGATCGTTTGATCTTTAACTCCATCGTCAGCCGCGACGACGAGAACGATGATATCCGTCAACCCGGCTCCCCTCGATCGCATTCCGGAAAATGCTGCGTGACCCGGAGTATCGATACAGGTTATTTTCTTACCGCTCTTCGATGTTATCTGATAAGCGGCGACCCCTTGAGTAATACCGCCCGCCTCCTTCCGCGCGACGTTCGTATTCCTGAGGGCATCCAGAAGGGTCGTCTTCCCGTGATCAACATGCCCCATAATGGCAATGATTGGAGGCCTGACCTCCATCGTTTCCGGATCATCGACAGTGCTTAATAGCTCATTTTCAACATCGGCTTCAGAAACTCTTTTCGGGGTATGGCCAAATTCCCCACAAAGCACCTCGGCGGTATCTCCATCAATTTTTTGATTAACGGTGGCGATAGTGCCGATAGACATGAGGTACTTAATAACTTCGGACGACCTAACGGCCATCCTATTCGCCAGCTCTCCGATCGTAATACTGTCGGGGATACTAACTTCACGGACCACCCTCGTGGTATCGTTGTTTTGACCAAAATTTTTCTGCTTCATCCTGGAACGCTTCAAAGAAGCCATAGACCTCGAGCGTCCCTCGGGTTCGCTATTCAGAACGCGATCCAGAATCGCCCTCGAAACACGCCGTCCGCCACTATCTTTCTTGTCGGTAAAATTACTTCTGACCGATAGTTTCCCCCTCTTATTCGACGAATCATCATCTGCACCGCTCCTCGGTTTTGCCCTGTTATTACCGCCAGTGGGACTCGGCTGTTGCTGCTTTTCTCGTGGCACTCCTTGAGATGCAGCGGCTGGTGTCGACGACGGAGATGATGGAGGGTTCGATGCGGGAGAACCGCGCTTCTGATCATCTCCGTACATTCTAAATACTACTGGACTTGAATTAGCTACGATCTCTTCTGCGGTCTGCTTTTTCGGTTTCTGAGCTGCAGTGGGTTTCTCTCTGACGGTTTCTGGCTGATGCTTATTCGCCTCACTCGTTCGAACCTCTCCTACCGGTCCACCGTCGACCTCCTCAGGATGACCTGATCTGTTTCCTCGAGGCAGCTGTTCCGAATAGGAAACTTCTTCCTCCATCTCGTCTTCTTTCATGGCCTCTTGTAAGGCCTTGACCCGAGCCTTGAATTCCCGATCGGTAAGGTTTCCATGAGATGGTTGCTGACCAAAATCGATACCAGGCAAGATCGGCCCAGAGTCATCAGGACCATCTGCTTCGATAGTCAAGCCCGACCTTTTTCTCTTTATTTCCACTTCAACGGTTCTATTCCCGGTGGCACCTTTCCTGGGACTGATATCAACGGCCGATTTCAGGGATATAGTCTGCCTATTTTCGCTCCCGTTATTCTTTTGATCATTACTATCTGCCATCTAGAACCAACCCTCGCGAACTTTCATGATGAGTGTCTCGGCCTCACGTTTATTCAACAAATCTCCGGTTATATCCAACAATTCATCCGTAGACAAAGACCCCAGATCATCGAGAGTCTTTATGCCCTCCTTCACCAACAACTCCAATAAATCAATTCTAAGTAATTTATATTCCATTAAATCTTTCGCTACACCCTGCTCGATACATAATTTTTCAATTTCTGCTCGTTTCTTTTCCATTGCCGTTACTGCGCGTCGACTAATCTCATTCGCTATATCTTCATCGAATCCCTCGATGGAGGTAAGCTCAGCAGGTGAAGCGCTCGCCAAATCCTCGATGCTGGAGAATCCTTCTCCCATCAGAAGCCTGGCTACCATATCATCGACATCGAGATTTTCTATGAATATGTTCCTAATCCTGTTGCTCTCCCTTGCCCTATTTTCCGCATCTTCCTTTTCTGTGGTAACACTAATAGTCCATCCCGTGAGTTTAGAAGCCAATCTTACGTTCTGTCCTCTCCGGCCAATGGCAGCACTCAACTGATCGTCCGGGACGACGGCCTCTACCTTATTTCCAGATTCCTCCATGACAATTCTTGAAACAGCGGCGGGGGCCAGGCTATTCACGATAAAGATGGCCGGGTTGTCGGACCATTGGACGATATCAATTCGCTCCCCTCTAAGCTCATCGACGACGGCCTGCACCCTCGATCCCTTCGTCCCGACACACGCCCCAATTGGGTCCAGGCTTGTATCAGAAGTAGCAACCGCGATTTTGGCCTTACTCCCTGGATCACGAGCAATTGATATTATTTTTACGATGCCATCGTAGATCTCCGGCACCTCTTGTTCAAACAGTTTTCTCAAAAAATTTGGATTAGTCCTAGAAAGGTGGAGTAATGGCCCGGTCTGATCCTTATTCAACCCACTCAATAAAACCTTTATCCTATCTCCAGCCTTAAAAATCTCATTCGGAATTAATTCAGATTTCCTAATGACACCCTCAGTCCTTCCGATATCGATGATAATATCGGAAAACTCGACTCTCTTTACGATGCCGGTTATGATTTCTCCGATTCTGCCCTCAAATTCTTCATATTGCTTTTTTCTTTCTGCAGATTTTACCTTCTGGACGATGATCTGCCTCGCTACCTGAGCTCCAATTCTCCCAAAATCGATCGCCGGTAGCTGGTCATTAATCGAGTCTCCAATCTTCGCGTCCGGGTTCAGCCGAAGAGCATCCAATAACGATATTTCCACATTCCTATCTTCGACATTGTCGACGACCTTCAATGCCCTATAAATTTCGATATCGCCAGTCTTCCGGTTGATTGTTACTTTTAATTCTCGCTCTTCACCATACTTCATTTGAGCAGTTTTAAGAATCGCGCACTCCATTGCGCTCAGGATCTCCTCCCGATCTATTCCCTTATCCCTTGCGACGATGTCTGCAACCTGCAAAATCTCGTTCTTAGCAGCTACATCATGAACCTTTGATTCTGCTTTTATCTTTTTGCTCACGTATGGAGTCTCCCTTTTTATAGTCTAAGAAGCCATCGATGTGCGCACCACTGATCTCACTGTACTGCAAATCTACCTCTTCGAACCCGTCTTGCTGTAATTGCGTTCTTAACCTTAGATTTATACCATCATCCGTAGCTGATTCCAAGATTCCTTTAAACGTTTTTCGTCCTTCTTTAAGAACATACGTCTTAACAACAACATTTTTCCCGCAGAATCTCTTGAAATCATCTGGTTTGACTAGCGGTCTATCAAGTCCAGCGGATGAAACTTCCAGTGAATAATGCTCACTAATTGGATCGAGAACATCCAATTTAACCGATAAAGCTCGTCCAACATCCTCACAATCCTTCATTGTCGCTGGATTTCCATCTGTTTTTTCTATCATTACCTGCAGGGTTTTATTTTTTCCAGATCCTGTGAGGGTTACCCTGATAATTTTGCAGCCATATGCTTCGACTAAAAACGACAGCTCATATTCAATTTTTTCCAGCGCAAGCATAAGAAGATTTCAAAAAAAACAGAGGTGAATGCGGAGACATTGTTATTCCAACGCGGAGAATAAAGCAAGCTACATCTGCAGAAAAATCGTTTTATGATAGGAACAACTGAATCGACTAGAATGCCTTAGCTATGCTGAATGTCGATTTCATTCCGTGACGCCCGCAGAAGTGATGACTCAGTTCAAACCCTATATGCAGATTATTGGCAAAACTACGTTTAAAGGAGCATAAAG
>JAITFF010000057.1 GCA_031281515.1 Holosporales bacterium
AGAACGTTGTTTTTTGTAAGATTGTTAAGAGCGGCAAACCCAACTGAAGGTTTCTTAGGTAAAAATTGATAAGCAACAAGACCACTATAGTTTCGATAACATCTCTTCTTAAGTAGATATTTTCGTGCCGATTCTAAAAATACTTTCTTCATGCCTTTTTTAACATTCGTTATAAGTTCTATACCTTTATGTAGTAAAGTATCGGAAGAACCACCCTGTATACGAAACTCAGGTTAATCAGAGTTATTTCTAGGAGACTCACCACCGCACAAGTTTGCTTTTGCATAAAAATGCACAACATTTTTATCCTTGTGATTCGCATTTTTGGAGATGTGGTTCCAAGCTGAACCATATCCCCGAAAATTTTTCCTATATATTCCAAATTACGAAAATATTGTGAATTTTCCCGGACTGGAGTGGTTCTAAGCGACTTCCTTCCACTCTGCAATCTTTTGATGTTTGGTTACAATGGCTATATAGCAAGATTTTGACATGTCCGAATAGCTGAACTACCAAATATCTGCACATGCAATTCCAGGAATGCTTATGCAACAAGGCTATTTTCCTGAGTACGTGTTATAAAAAACGCCTGAAAGAGCCGTGTATTCCAAAGATTCCGACGTCACTATTCACTTTTTACGCATTACTATGATAGCATCATTATGATAGTATCACATTGTGCCGGAAAGCTTATGCCTGAAAAACCACCATTTCGCATGACGGCAGATATTGTCGATCTCGTCCAGAAGGTATGTATGATTTTAGGCCGGCTAGACCATTGCAATTTCAAAGTGTATAGTGACATCCACCTGAGGAAAACCACCGGCATCAGATCCGTTAAATCCAGCCTAGCCATTGAAGGGCATAGCCTGATGATTGAACAGATTAGAGATATTCTGAACGGCCAGCCAGTAATTGCCCCTAAAAATGATATCATCGCCGTAAAAAACGCCATAGCCGTCTACGAAATGTTTGATCAAATTGATGCCTTTAATATGGAAGATCTTTTGAAGATTCACGGCATAATGATGAAAGATTTGTTGCCAGATGCCGGAAATTTTAGGAGAGGCGGTGTTGGACTCTTCAAGGGCGATGAAGTTGTGCACGTCGCTCCTCCATACCAAAATGTATCTGGGCTGATAGCCGATTTGTTCACGTATTTGAATGATGCTCCTGACAGTTTGCTCATAAAATCTTGTGTTTTTCACTATGAATTCGAATTTATTCATCCGTTTCTTGACGGGAATGGACGTATGGGACGTTTGTGGCAACAACTTATACTTGCCAAGCAGCATCCCGTTTTTAGATTGGTTTGCCTGGAGGAGTTGCTGGAAAAGTATCAGAGCGAATACTACGATGCCTTGCAATTGAGTGACCATGACGGAAGCTCTGAAAAGTTTATCGAATTTATGCTGAATATCGTTATGCAAGCTCTAGAAATTCTGGAACCGCAAATACAACCGACGACCGTGGATAAATTTGAAGATCGACTGGCATATGCGAAAAATTTTCTAGATAATTTTAAAAGGAAGGATTACATAAATTTACTAAAAACAATCTCACCGGCAACCGCAAGCCGCGATCTAACACAAGGAGTGAAACGCGGAATACTAGAATCCGAAAATGACAAGAACCAAACGATCTACAGATTTAAAAAATGATGTCATGACTCGGTTCACAAAATCAGATCAATGTGCAACTTCCTTAGTGTAATTTTATCTTAAATAAGACGGCTATTTTTGAAATTTCTAAGCTTAGAGTCTTAAGGACTTGACAAACTCAATTGAACCCCCATGTCTGACCAATATTAGTATGGTATTTTTGCACTATATGAAGATTTCTGACGAAAATTGATGTATTGGTTACTTTTTTTGTTGCAATGCATTTCTTTGTATAATACAACACTGTGAGTGGTGAGTTTGTATTTTTCGAACGATGGAGAGCTTAGCAATGGAGAAGTCCGAAAGTTTAGCAGTACAGAACGAGTTGTCACAGGATACGATCCTTGACCTCACAGTCGAGTTGGCCTCGGCATATATGTCCAGCAATACCGTTTCAATCGATGAAATTGGTTCGGTTTTGAAGAAGTTGTTTCTGGCCGTAGTTGATATCAAGAGAGAGGCCAGCAGCATCAAAAACAAGCCGTCTTTGACTCCGGCCGTACCAATCGAGGAATCCGTCCATGATGCATATATCGTGTGCTTGGAAGATGGCAAAAAGCTACAGATGCTTAAGAGGCATTTGAGCACGGTCTACGGAATGACAATTGAGCAGTACAAGGAAAGGTGGGGATTACCACTCGACTACCCGGTCGTTTCTCCGAGCTATGCCAGGAGACGAAGCGATATTGCCAAAACGACGGGTCTTGGGAGTTCCGGAAGGAAGAAGCTCCGCGTTGCCTGACTCACTTCGGCCGAATACTCGGTAAAGGTACATGACCTCCCCGGGTATTCGTCTTTTCCTTATCCGTTTAGATTAAGATTTTTCAGTTTCTCAGCCTGTGAGTGTTCTATCAATCTTTCAATAATTTCGTCGAGGGCTGTCCCGTCCATTACTTTGTCCAGCTTGTAGATTGTCAGATTTACTCGATGATCCGATACCCTCCCCTGAGGAAAATTATAGGTCCGGATTCGCTCTGACCTGTCCCCAGTTCCAACCTGATCTTTTCGCGTCTCTGATCTCGCTGAGTCCAACTTCATTTTTTCGTTTTCGTAAATCTTGGAGCGAAGTATCTTCATAGCTCGAGACTTATTTTTATGCTGGGACCTCTCATCCTGCACGGCCACAACCGTCCCAGTCGGAATATGAGTAATTCGCACTGCACTATCCGTTTTATTGACATGCTGTCCTCCTGCGCCTGAGGCTCGAAATGTGTCGATCAGGAGGTCCTTTTCATCAATTTGAATATCTACCTCTTCGGCCTCTGGAAGAACGGCCACTGTCGCCGCTGAGGTATGAATACGCCCGGAGGCCTCTGTTTCCGGCACGCGCTGAACCCTATGAACTCCGGATTCGTACTTCAGCCGAGCGAACACCCCTTTACCAGAAATACTGGCACTAGCCTCCTTTATCGCGCCTATGCCGCTCTCTGAAAATTCCAAAATCTCAAAATTCCATCCGCGAATTACGGCGTACAATTCATACATCCTAAATAGGTCGGCTGCAAATAGGCCAGCCTCGTCTCCTCCAGTTCCAGCTCGTATTTCCAGGATCGCTCCCTTTTCATCATCGATATCTCTCGGCAAAAGCAGGATCTTAATCCTATTCTCAGCGTCAGATATCGCCGACCTAATATCGGGAATTTCTGCCTCAGCTAGTGCTTTCAGTTCTTGATCTTCACTGGTTTCTAGAATGTCGGTATTGTCCCGCAAATCCTGCTCCCTATTAAAAAGCAGTTTTATTTCCTTTGAAATCTCAGATAATTCGGACAACTCCTTCGACAATCTTACATATTCTTTTTGATCGAAATCTTCCTGCTCATTTAACTGTTTTTCGATTGATTCATATCTTTTAAGAATTGAATTTAACTTCTCCCTGAAATCTGGATTCACTGATCTTCCCTCATCAATGAAGAAAGAGTTTTTGAAACTAATCTTATATCTTTACCAAGATTTTCGACGACATAGTCACGATTCGTAATGGAATGATGAGCAATCGAATTCAGTGTATTATTCATGGCAGTAAGCTTTTCGGATACATCCTGCCAGAAAGTATCCGACATCTTTTTTACAGTATTTTGAAATTCCAATTGATTTTCTGCCAGCATTTTGACGAGGTCCTGATTTCTCGCTAATACATCGGAAAGCTTTAGTATCCTCTGATATGTCTCACTCTGCATATTAGCCAAGTTCGATCGATCTCCATCGAGTTCCTTCAGCTGATTCTGAAAGGCATACACAGTCTCGATGGTCTTTTCGAGGAGTCCCATCGAGAAAATTTGACCATGATATTCCTGAGCATTATCAACGGCATCAAAACTAACTGCGTGCTTCGTTACCCATTCTTCGACCTTTTCAAAGAAGGCATCGGCTACCTTCTTGAGATTAACATTCAAAAATCCCAAAACGAGAGATCCAGATAAACCAAAAAGCGAACAACCAAAAGCAATGCCCATGCCGGAAAGAGGGATTTTTAGGCTGTCTTTGAGCTTTCCGAAGGACCCTGCCGCATCAGCGTTCTCGATGCCAAGATTATCGATTATATTCGCGACATTTCCAATTGTATGTGATAATCCCCAGAATGTTCCCAGAAGCCCGAGGAAAACCAGTACTCCTGACATATACTTCGGAATCGCAGAAAAATTATCGATTCTGCTTTCTATACTGCTCAAAATGGTTTGTAGTTTTGCTTGAGAGATGATTTTATTACTCTTGGAGATATATAGGCTAAGTGGTCGCAAGAAAGTCAGCTTCATTATCTCTGCTTTAGGTAACGTATCGAATTTTATTAACTTCGAGTATTCTTTGTTGTACTTGAAAATCCCAAAATAAACGAATACAATGCCAGAAATTAAACTCAATAAAATCACTGAATTAATTTGAATATTATATAAAAAAGCATTTTCCAGCACTCCGAACAAGGTGAATGCCAGCCAGGCAATCAGCGTTAGAAATACAGAAATTCTGAAAAAGCAAAAACTTGCTGAGCTCAACGCCATAGACAACACTGAACGGCTTATCTAAACATATTGTACTCGCTCATTCTATACGAGTAGGACTTTTTTTTCCAGGTACAGCACACTGACAAAAAAATCGGGACACCATTATCTACTCAATCAAACTACTACCAGTCATTTCGTGCGGAACATCGATTCCGAGGATATTGAGAATCGTTGGGGCGATATCTGATAACTGACCCACATTTTGCCGCATGTGGAGGCGGTTTCTGGTCTGCGAGAGCAATATAAATGGCACCTTCGAACAGGTATGTGATTTATGCATAGAATTATCTCCATTTATCATGGTCTCTGCATTGCCGTGATCCGCCGTTAAAATGACGGTATATCCGAGCCGCCGGGCTACCGCAACAACATCGCGAATGTGGGAATCCAACAGTTCTAGGGCCTTCTTCGTAGCCTGAAAATTTCCGGTATGTCCAACCATATCAGCATTCGCAAAATTCACTATGATGACGCTGTATCTGTGCGATTTCATCGCCTCGATCGTCTCCAGCGACACCTGACCACTGGACATATCCGGTGTCTCTGAATAGTCATTAACTCCAGGAGATGGAATTAGAACTCTCGACTCCCCATCATACCTGATATCCATTCCTCCGTTAAAAAAATAGGTTACATGGGCGTATTTTTCGGTTTCTGCTATCCTCAGTTGTTTAAGGCCATTTCTCGCGATAACTTCTCCTAGAGTATTTTTTACTTCTTCCTGTTCAAACAAAACAGTTGCCTTCGAATCGATTTTCTCATCACAACTTACCATATTAAGGATTTTAAAATTGTTGTCCTGCAGCAACGTTAGAATTTGCTTTATTCTGTCCGTCCTAAAATTAAGCATCCAGAAACCATCGTCAATACTAGCCCCATTGTAATTGGCCACTATAAATGGGGGTATTACCTCATCGTTAATATCTAGAGCATAGAAATTTTTAATCAATACTGTTGGATCGGCCGTCTTGTAATCGGCCTTGGCATACGCTATGGCATCGAAGGCCATCTGGGTGCGATTCCACCTATTGTCTCTATCCATCGCAAAAAATCGCCCCTGTATTGTGGCGATCTCTGAAAGGCGTAATCCTCCAGACTCAAGGGCAGCCTGAAGAAGACCGAGAGCATCTCTGTAACCAACGTCTCGACCGTCCAGAAACAGGTGAGCATTAACGGTGATATTTTTCTGTCGAAGATA
>JAITFF010000052.1 GCA_031281515.1 Holosporales bacterium
TGCAGATGCTCAAAATAGCATTGGAATTCTCTATGCAATAGGCGATGATGTCCACCAAGATTTTGAGGAAGCTTTTCGATGGTATATGATGGCCGCCAATCAAGAGTTGCCAGAGGCACAAATAAATGTTGCCGGAATGTACGCAAGAGGTCTGGGGGTAAAACAAGATTTCGGAAAAACAATTGAATGGCTTACGAAGGCTGCTAAGCAAAACTCCGCCGTGGCCCAGTTTAACTTAGGGGGAATATATGCGAATGGTGAATTCGGGGAAAAGCAGAACTTCGAAAAAGCTTACTATTTTTACTTACAGGCCGCAGAACAAGGATATGCCGACGCCCAGTTCGAAGTTGGACTGATGTACGAAAATGGAGAATTTTTAGATAAAGATACGGTGGAGGCCCACAAGTGGTATCTCCTAGCGGCCGAGAATGGATTGGCTGACGCTCAATACGCAGTTGCTCGCCAATTTGCTTGCGGAATCGGAGTAGAGGTAGATTACGAGAAAGCTTTCGAATGGTGTGAACATGCGGCAGAACAGGGATTGGCATCAGCTCAGTATAATCTCGGGACGATGTATGCCGACGGATATCCTGGAATTAAGCAGAGTAAAAAACGAGCAAAAGAGTGGTTCAGAGCGGCTGCAGCACAGGGGAATCAGCTAGCTCAGGAGAGGCTGGATTCGATAGATTAACACCAGTTTCATAACAATGCAGGGGGTAGCACGCAGATTTATCATTGGATTTTAAACACTAAGGCCTTACCGATAAACCCGACGGCGCGAACTGCGCGATCAAATAATCTGGATGACTGTGCTGCAACCTCCTCCTTAAGAGATTCTTTAAAACCCCAAAATGGAGTACGCCGGAGGTATTTATACCATAAATCGGTGAACGGTACGAATCCACCCATCAATGTCCATGGCTTGCCTTTTCCAGCGTAATGGTACACCAGAACGTCTTCTATGCTGGGAAGTGGTACCCTTTTTCGAATAGATCGAAATGCAGCCGCCGCAAGGCTCTGGCTAGAGTCATCAGAGTAGCTAGCAGCATCGGTTAATCCATACACGCCTTGCAGCAGAGTTTGAAAATTAAATTCCATAGGTAGGATTATCTGATGATTAGCCGTCACACTGGATAAAACTTCTTGCTCTACAGCGATTACTTTGTCGGACAGTTCTAAGGTCTTTTGGCGGAGTTTCTCCAACATTTCGTAATCGCCCATCTTTTTGCAGTTAAACAACAAGACACCGGCATTAAGAACACAAAATCCGGATTGGAGCGTGCCGCAAAACGCCTTTGATAGTTCTACCGCCACTTCCTTAACGCCAGCTATGTAATTATCGCCCAGTTCAATATCCCATAATCTCTTTATATCTCCGTTGACAACAGTATCCCCATCCAACCATATTGCCTTGTCTATTCCACGTTCCTGTGAGTAAATCGGGATCCAATATTTGGCGAAAACCCCTAATGGCCATGCATTACAAATATTCATTCCCAATCCTTTAACTGTTTCATAACTAAACGGGATAAATTCCAACTCTGCTTTTTTACTACATACAGAAGTTAAGATATCTTTGGATTTGTGAGACATTCCAAAGTCATATATGTGGAACATTATGTCATTTCCAGGATGATTTGCCAAAGTAGAACTCATCGCTACGGACGTCGGCATCGTATAATTGTCATCCGCTCCCATAAAGATATGAATTGGATTCGCAGCGCTTACGCAACAGATGCAAGATAAGATTAATACACTGAAAATATTGGTCCGAAGCATACTCATCACTTAAATAGCTATTGTTTAATGACAAGTATATGGTCCTATTATTAATAATATACAAATATTTCGGAATAATTTTAGGTATCAATATCGACGCACTGATAGTAATCGATATCCTTACTCTTCCGGAGGGAAAGGCTCGCCAAATATAGTGCGTTTACCCAGGGTATCTATAGCTGGAATATTCCAGCTGAACACAATATCAGGATGTCCCAAATCAACTAGCTGACAAAATAGTTTCAGATTCGAAGGCTGAAACATAATGGCGAGCTGTAGCTGCAGGAGATCGCTTACTCGAATCTTTAACAGCTCTCCTGCTCTAGCACTGTAGTGCTCTACGTGACGAGACTCTAAAATGGGCCCTGATGGTTGCCGCTCTTTCAGAATTTCCTCAATGTATCCTGAGTACGAGTCTTCCAGACGGCATGCTAATTGTATGGAAAATTCTCTATCGGGATTAGTAAGTCGAACAGGAATGAGGGCCCCAGAGCTCCATGCATATTTCCTGAGTGGGCCACATATAGAAGCAACTTTCTCATCGAAGGTCAAGCCATCTGCGTAAAGATTTTGAGTTATTAACTGCAAATACAATTCGTGATTTCGGGTTAAACTTACGAAATCACAAGAAAACGATTGAGTATGCGGTACTATCTTATGGGTAAGAAGTCTAAATGTCGACTGAGGTTTTTTCCATACATCACCCCGATTCCTTTCCACTTTCCTTAGGACTTTAACAAAAAAATTACCGAAAATATCTCCCACTCTTTTTCCAGTCCTATTCCGATTGGCCAGCATAACCGGTGATTTATCGGCTGCCGTTCCATACGAGAATTCAGGCTGGCCGGGATTCCTGAATACCAGGTCCGTAAATTCATCCCCACGTTGCACAAAACCCAATACCGTGAAAGTTAAATCAAATTGGTCTCGTTCAAGTGGGATGAGTTTCAACCGCCCAGCCCCCCTGAGAAAGCCCCATAATCCCAGGCTATCCCCGGTTCTGCCTCCCGACAAAGGTATGCGAAAAATTGGGATACGCATCAATGATGATAAATCGGGAGGTGTAGCCTCTATCCCTGGCAATTCAGGCGGGAGCGGGCATATTGCTGGAGCCCGAGATGGCAATGGTTCCCAATCACCGGCATTACCCACCTTGTAGACTACTCCTTGATCAGGGTTAGTGATATCACCCCAAGTTATTCGTTTTTCGGGATTGATCGGCCCTTCATGGTCGGGATCGTCGGAACACCTCCCGTCCGCCGAAAATCCTAAAATAATTACCACAATTGATAAAGCGACTGAGCGAACTAATTTCTGCATCAGTCGATCCAGTGAGCGCTCGCCGGTATACCCAGCCCTCACCATCGCTACTTTCTGAATGGTCACGATTCTATGTCCTAATCCTTTCCCCGTTCTTCATTGTATGTTCTCTATTTTTTATGATCAATGGATTTTTATTGCCGGTATGTATTGGGGTTTCGAACTTTGGACGAAGAATCTAAAAAAAACTCAATCCGAAAATTCCAAATTTTGGGATTTCGATTTAATTTCCAATTGTTCCAGGCTTCTGCTAGGATCCGACTACGTTTCCTCTTTGCTGATCTCATCATGTCTATAGGTCCCGGGGAGAGTTCAATACCGGAGAATGACGTCGTCATCGTTGGGTCTGGGCCAGCCGGATTGACCTGCGCAATTTATCTCGCGCGATCTGGGGTAGTCCCCGTCGTTCTGATGGGAGATGTTCCAGGTGGACAGCTAATTAAAACCGACGTCATCGAGAATTATCCAGGATTTCAGGAAGTATCTGGGTGTGATCTTATGATGAAGATGATGTCTCAGGCAGAATTCTTGGGAACCAAATTTATTTACGAACAAGTCAACGCCGTATCAAAAATCGATGGAGGATTCAGACTGGTATTAAACTCAGGAGAAACCCTGAGTTCTATGGCGATTCTCATCGCGACTGGAGCTACCCACAAAAAAATTGGATGTCCAGGAGAAGATGATTTTACGAACAAGGGAGTTTCCTGGTGTGCGACCTGCGATGGTCCATTATTGAAGGGAAATAAGGTGGTGGCCGTCGTTGGCGGAGGAAATACCGCCGTGACGGAGGCTTTATTCCTCTCTAAGTTTGCTGGGAGAGTTTTCCTAATTCACCGGAGATCTGGCCTCCGCGCCGACAAAATTATGCAGGATAAATTATTCGCGAACGATAAGATTGAGATGATTTGGAACAGCGAGGTTACTGAAATCCTTGGAGATCAGGCTCTTAAATCCATTCGTTTGAAGAATTTTACCGATAATTCGGAGAAAATTTTGGAGGTAGATGGATTGTTCATAGCGATCGGGACTGTCCCAGCCTCATCCATCGTCCGAGATCTTGTCGATACCGACGATAATGGTTACATTAAAGCTGCCAATACATTAACATCATGTGACGGATTGTTTGCAGCCGGGGATGTCGTGAGCGGCAGTTTAAAACAGGCCATATTCGCCGCGGGGAGTAGTGCTCTAGCTGCCAAGCGTATCGAAGAGTATCTCTGGATGAGGTAGTACCATTGACTCCGCAAGATCTGAAAAATATAGAAACCATCGAAAATGCGATAAAAAATATAAAAAATTTTGTGGATTTTGAATACACGACTAACCGTATCAATGAACTCGAAGATAAAGTAAATTCACCGGATTTTTGGGATAACTCGGAAGTCGCGATCTCTGTAATCAAAGAGCGGGATAAGCTGCGGGGAGCAATCCTAGGCATCCTCGATCTTGAGGCGAAATTAAGCGAACTCCTGGAATTCATGGAATTGGCCGAATCTGAAAATGACGCTAAATCAATAGCTGAATTTAGCGGGGGCCTGGAATCTTTGGCAAAAGAAGCCTTCAAAAATCAAATCGAATCTGTATTAAGTAGTGCCCAGGATTCCGCCAATTGCTATGTCGAAATAAATTCTGGAGCTGGTGGAACTGAGGCACAAGATTGGGCTGAAATGCTTGCTCGGATGTATTTTAGGTGGGCAGAGAAGAGGAACTACAAAACGGAAATTACCGATAAGACGGATGGTGAAGAGGCCGGGGTCAAATCGATTACCCTTTACGTTAAGGGAGCGAAAGCCTATGGATGGCTCAAGAAAGAAACTGGAGTTCATCGACTGGTTAGGATTTCTCCGTTCGATTCGAATGCCAGGAGGCATACAAGTTTTGCATCAGTTTCTGTTACTCCAGAGCTGGACAACGATATTGAAATCGAAATTAATGATGCTGACCTGAGGATTGATACCTACAGATCTTCCGGGGCCGGTGGACAACACGTCAATAAAACGGACAGTGCCGTAAGGATAACTCATATCCCATCTGGAATTGTAACTCAATCTCAGGTTGATCGATCGCAGCACAGAAATAGAGAAATCGCTATGAATATGCTCAAGTCGAAACTGTATGCCCTGAAATTAAAAGAGCAGGAGGATGAAATCAAGGCTTCACAAAACAAGACTGATATTGCCTGGGGGAACCAGATTAGGTCATACGTTTTACAACCATATCAGATGGTCAAAGATACGAGAACCGGTATCGAAAAGGGAAGCGCAATGGCCGTTCTGGACGGTGATATCGATGAGTTTTTAGAGGCCGCAATCTCCACGATATTGTAACGATGTCTGACGATTGTTTGGATATTTCCAATTCCTGTTTCGTTTTTGCTGCGGCCGGATCTGGGAAGACGAATGTCCTGATCAATCGTTACGTGAAATCTTTAATGGTCGGGATAAATCCTCGAGAAATTTTGTGTTTAACTTTTACGAAGGCTGCGGCATTCGAGATGGAGTCTCGAGTTTTGTCTATCCTCGAGAAACTCTGTTTAAATGATGATGATTTCACAAGACGTTATCTAGCGGATACGATCGGCATGACCGATGTTGATGATGAGATCATGACCACTGCCAAGCACCTATTCTTCAGTTTTCAGAATGATTTGCATAGTACAAAAATTATGACTCTTCATTCTTTTTGCCAGGAACTGTTATCCAAATTTCCGCTGGAAGCCGGATTGAACGCTGGCTTTGAGGTCGTTGACGAGAATGATGCAACTGAGCTCATGAAAACGGCGAAACGCAGCGCATTGGAGGCACTTTGGAAAACGGATCCTAGATCTATACGTGCCATGGCGGGTCTCGTTTCTGAATACGTATTTGAAGACCTTGTGAACAAAGCCCTCTCTTTTCCAGCCAGGTTAATCAATTTTTTTGAGTCGAATAGCAACTTGGAGGATTATGAACAGAAATTAGAATCATTTTTTCATTTAGGGGAAACTGTTGAATTTACCGAAGAGTTTAATGATTATATAGCAGAATTTTTTCAGGACAAAAATCTTGAAGAGGTACTGCTTACCAGTACAGGCAGTATTCGAAAAAGACTTTCCGATATAGAAAACAAGATCGCTCATATAGTATATAAAAATAACGTCCTTAAAAAAAAGAGTGTATTAATTCGAAAGACGCTCTCTTTTTTGAAAATCATTAAAATTATATTTGATGAGTATCAAAATCTAAAAAAGAAAAATAATGTTATAGATTTCGATGAGATCTTATATGCAACAAATTATCTCTTCACACAAAGTTATGCCAAAGAATTTGTTATGTCGAAATTTTATGAATCAGTTAGGTGCATCATGATCGATGAAGCTCAGGATCTGAGCCAACTTCAATGGAAGATAATTTCAATTTTCAGTGAAGATATTTTGACGAATCACGAAAGTAACAAAACAATGTTTGTTGTCGGAGATGTAAAGCAGTCGATTTATAGGTTTCAAGGAGCAGATGGTGATTCATTCCCGCGATTTTACGAAGAGTGCAAAAAATCTCTGGCATCAGTCGGAAAGTACCTGAAGGTGGCTCACCTTACCAAGTCATACCGATCGTTACCGAAAATTTTAACTGTAGTTGATGCGGTTTTCGAAAATTGCGATTTCTGGGCGGATAATTGCGAATACCGGCATCATGTGGCATACAGGCAGGATGGTGACGGGATCGTCGAGTTCATCGAACTTTTTGGCGAGGAACCATGTGATCAAGCCGAGCAAATTTCGGATTTTATACGCGGACTTCCGGCTTCTGAGATCCTCATACCTTCTGAGATCCTCATATTAACGAGGAGTAGAAATGAGGTAAGTGAGTTGATAATGAAGGAACTATCCAGATCGGGGATTAAAGTAGCATCCCCAGATTGTCTCGATTTTACACAAAATCTGTTAATAATGGATGTCATATCATTAGTGAATTTTTGCATTAATTATGACAGATATTCTCTGTGTTGCATCCTAAAAAGTTCTTATATTTTTGAACACCCACTATCAGACAATGATCTATTTTATATATGCAATGATGGCAATATTTTGGATAATTTAAAGGAAAAGTATAATGATAAATGGCAGATAATTTCTAGGGTTATGAAATGTCATGAATCATATAGTTTCGTCAATTTTTTCTATTTTATTTTAAATGATATTATAAGGACGTCTGAACAAGAAGATGAATTTGCAATTTCTGCATTCATGGATATTATCCTCTCATTCTCCAAAAAAAAATCTGATACTCTCTCGGAATTCTTGGATTACTTTAGCGAATCTGAGATTAGGGTATCGATGCAAAATTTGAAAAAAGAAGGCATCAGGTTGTCGACTATTCACGGAGCGAAAGGTCTCGAAGCACCGATTATCTGTCTTTTGGATTTTAAATTAAAGGCCGATAAAACAAAGACGAAAATGATTTGGTATAACGACTTATTTTTCTTAAAACCAGCTAAAAATGATTCCTTTGAAGAAGCTGACTCCATTCTAGGCTACGAATATGAGGAAGAAAGGAGAGAGCTCTTCAGGCTATTGTATGTTGCCATGACGAGAGCAAGAGATAAACTATATATTTTCGGCAAAAAAGACGGGGATTTGTGGAAAATATTTAATCCAATTATAGGTTGTAACTAGCAAAATCACACATAATGTTATAGTAAATTTTCTGAAGCCTTATCAGATCTTTTCCTGTTATGAATTCATCGACGATGTGAGCTCCAGAAATTGGGGATCCCACCTCAACAACATCCGTGATTTTCCTGATAAAAATTGCATCGGAGTTACCACCGAGTGTTCCAACTTCTGGTTTTACCCCATTTGTTTTCGACATCGATGCTTCAATGAGGTTGATGAATTTCTGTCCAGAGCAAATCATGGCCTCGTAAAACCTTTCAAACGAAGCCTCGACATTTTTTGGAGATTTTCCTTTAATAAGCTGTTCTAATTTCTCGAAATTCCACAAATCATTGAATCTAATATTGAGCTTTGCAGTGGCTAGATTTGGAATGATATTTCTGGTGTAATTACCGACATCAATCGAAGTTATTTCCATCGTTGATGGAGGGAATTTTTCGGATCCCATGTCTAGTTTTTCATCCAGCAAAGAATTTAAAAAAGAAATAAATTTCTGGAGATGATTCCCAGAAATTTTCCCATTAACGACATGGCACTGGGTTCCGTGCGATGATAGATTTACATTTAAACTCCCTCGACAGCCAATCTTGATATAGCTTCCGGACACATCATTGGGACAGCAACTTTCACACAAAACACACCCGTCAATTTTTTCATTCTTTTTCATCAAAAAATCGATAACTTTTTTTGTGCCATTATCCCCCATCAACTCCTCATCACTCGTTAATATGACGCTCAGGGAGGGTGAAATAGGAGATGATTTCAAGGAGCAAAAATCCCGTATAGCCGCGAGACAGGCCGCTAACGGCCCCTTCATATCGTTCGTCCCTCGACCGTAAAACCGACCGTTATCCAGCGTTAATGTGAATGGGGGAAATTTCCAGTTCGTGCCCGGAGGAACAACGTCGACATGCCCCGCAAAACTTAGATTTCTGCTAGATTCTCCGAGCCGAGCATACAGATTAGCGACACCACCAAAGGTCAGCTCAAAACACTGGAATCCGAGAGTTTGTAAAAAATTCGAGGCATAACTGATAGCAGTTTTGCCATTCGGAGTAATCGTTTCGAAACTTACGAGATCTCTCAGGATTCGAACTTGAAGATCGTCACTCACGTTTTACCGGAAATCCCAGAAAATATCCACTGCAGGCAGTATACTAGATCACATTATCCACTGGTTAAAATAAGATTAAACTGTTCAATTAGTGATAAGTAGAGCAACCGACGGAAATGATTTTCTCCGATAGATACATTGCAAACTCATAAACCAGCGCCAGATATCGATCATTTTGATCCTCAAAATTCTGTGCCCAGGGCGCGTAATGTGTGGTACGCTGGGGCCTGGTGACCAACCGGTGGTCAGGGCTGCTGCTAAGATTTTGTGTCATGAGATCAATTTATATTACAACTCCGATATATTACGTGAATGCTAAGCCTCATATGGGACATGCTTACACGACAATTGCTTGTGATGTGCTCGCTCGGTATTACAGATCTCAGAATTGGGATGTAAAATTCACAACTGGAACTGATGAACACGGGAAAAAAATAGAACAGAGCGCCTTGGCTGCGGGGGTTGATCCTCAAATCTTCACCGACAAAATTTCACAGTTATTTCGTGATCTCTTACCAATCCTGAATATAACGAATGACGACTTCATAAGAACAACTGAATTACGACATAAAGCAGCCGTCGAATACTTCTGGGAAAGGATAAAGGAGAGGGGCTACATATACCTCGGGGAATATTCTGGATGGTATGACATCAGGAATGAGGCCTATTTTTCTGAGGAGGAACTCATCGACGGAAAGTCCCCGCTGGGAGGGGACGTCCAGTACATGAAGGAACCGTGTTACTTTTTCAGATTATCTGAATTCAACAGATCATTGGTCGAATTTTACGATAACAATCCGGATTTCATTCTGCCGATTCAAAGGCGCAATGAGGTCCTTAGTTTCGTCCGTCAGGGCCTGAAAGATCTGGCAATTTCTAGGACGACTTTTAAATGGGGAATCAAGGTTCCAAAGGATCCAAAACACGTCGTTTACGTTTGGCTCGACGCCCTCGTGAATTATCTGACATTAAATGGGTATCCAGAAAACAGTAAGCAAGATAAAGACATTTTCTGGCAAAATTCGGTTCACATTGTCGGCAAAGAAATCGTAAAATTTCATGCCGTTTATTGGCCAGCTTTTTTGATGGCCGCCGGGATCCCGCCTCCCAAACAGATCGTAGCTCATGGCTGGTGGTTGAGTGAGGGGGAGAAAATGTCCAAATCGGTTGGCAATGTTCAGGATCCCACGAAATACTGCAACCTATTCGGATCCGATTCGCTGAGGTTTTACCTTATGAGAGAACTTGCCTTCGGATCGGATGGGAATTTTTCTCTGGAAGGGTTTATTAACAGGCATAATTCCTTCCTCGTAAATTCATTCGGTAATCTGTGTCACAGGACACTTTCCTTCATCAAAAATTATGCTGGCGGAATTGTGACGAAACCCGTCGATCAGGAATATATTCCCGATGACGCAATCTTTGTTGATGCGATCACTTGTGGCCTAACTAACGCGATGAAGGATATGGAGCAGTACTCCTTCAGTAAATACCTCGAAAGGTTGGAGTATCTTTCAGCAATCGCAAACCAATACATCGATAAGCAGAAACCGTGGGATCTCAGGAAATCCGGCCTCGAGGCTCGTATGAACGCCGTTTTGTTCATTCTTTTGGAGCAAATTTATAAGATCACGAAATTTTTGACTCCCATAATTCCCATATCAGCCAACAAAATTCTAAGACAAATGAATATCCCGCATACTCCATCAATTCTCATTAGGGAACGGATCCCAATAAAAGTCGAAGTACTTGCTCCGGAGGTAGTCTTTGAAAAATTAGATGCCTCTGATTTATCGCGGTTTGATGTATATGCCAATGACTAAGGGGCGAGTTGGAGTCTTAGGGGCCGGAGCATTCGGTACATCCCTTGCGGTCTGCTTTTCCAATAATTGCGACGTGTCCCTGTTCTCGTTTTTTGCAGATCATGTTGAAGCGATGAAAAGCACGAGGACGAACGACTTCCTGCCTGGGTTTCGGCTTTCAGAAAATATCGTTATCGGGAATTTTTCGGATGTGACTGCCGATAGCTTTGATTACCTCCTGTGGGCACTGCCGGTAAAACCGAGCCTGAACGTCCTAGAGGACATAAAAAGCAGTATAGATGGCAGTGCGATTGTAATCTGTTCCAAAGGATTGGCACAAAATTGCAATTTTC
>JAITFF010000042.1 GCA_031281515.1 Holosporales bacterium
ATCTTTAAGATTCCGCTATTCTCACACCTTGGTCCGGGGTATGCCTTCCCAAGCGGTCACATGCACGTCGCCGCAATTTTTTATGGCTACTTTTTTTATCGGACTCAGAATCGCATCGTAAAGGCCATTCTCATTTCCTTACTCGGATGCGTAGCGTCATCGATTGTATATAAACATTTTCATGATTGGTATGACATCCTTGGGGCCGGCGTGTTTACTTCCTTGGAAATTGCTGGATATCACGTCCTACGAAAAAAATGCGGAGCAAAGGTTACTGATATTTCAGCTATCTTCACGGTATTCACAACATTTTGTGCATTACAATTAGTTTATGGAGCAAAATCCTACAATTGGTTAGCTCTTTACGTTTTTTCCGGCATCCTCTGCGGGAAGTTATTATGTGGAAAGACTATCCTCACGAAGTGGTCCCAGAAGTTGGTGGCTATGTCTCTATGGACGGGAATCATGGTCCTCGTGAATTTCTTCAATAATATTACTGGAATGCAAATGAATAGAACGTATTGTATCAGGCAAATAAAGTATTTCTTGTTTGCATTTGCGATATATTTGTCGATTCATCTCGCGGCGATAATAATTAAATCAGCTAGACAGGAATTTCCTGAAGAACAGGAGCAGGGATAGGGCAAGACAGCAGACACAGGCTCCCCCGAGGAAGGCTGCTCCCTCTCCGAATGATTGAGATATCATACCGGCCATTGCGCTCGCGCTAGCCGTCGATCCTGAAACGATGAGGTAATACGTTCCAAATCCGGTTCCTCTGAGATCTTTTGGGACAAAGTCGGATACGAGGGTCGCGAACATTGCCTCCGTTATTCCTCTCTGCACACCCCAAAAAATTGTTCCCAAAAAAACCATGGTTAAGCCATGTGCGAAACCAATCGTTAAATGTGCCAATGCGAGGGAAATTATTCCAATGAAAAGTACGGTAGTTCGGCTCGTTCGGTCGGATAATTTTCCCATCGGATACGAAACGAAAACGGAGAGTAGATTATAAATGATTGTAATGGATGTGCCGTATGATATATCCATCCCGAAATTACCGCAGGCAGTTAACGCTATAAAAACTTCGCTGAATCGAGCTGACATCGTTGCGATCACGATGATCATCAGTATCCAGAACTTTTTACCCAGCAACTTTAGGTCATGTATCCTGATCTTTCGTTTTTCCTTTTTGCATTTTTCAGTATCAATTTTCTCGTGAACAAAAAGGATCAGGATGAGGACGGCTGTAATCGCCGGAATTCCGGCCAGCATAAACATAACCTCGAAATTATTGTTGGTTAGCTGCATAACGATGATGCCGAACAGACCGCCCAGGGTAGAGCCAATTACAGCGAGAGATTGCCGTAAGCCGAAACATTCGCCCTTGTGTTCTTTCTGAGCGAAATCGCTCAATAATGCGTCCCTCGGAGACGCCTGGATCCCATTTCCTATTCTATCTGTAGCTCTGGCAAGGAGGACTCCTCCATAAGATCTGGATAGGGAGAGCATTGGTTTCGAGATCGTAATCATGGCGAATCCCAAAATCAAAAACACCTTACGCTTCCGAAAGTAATCACTCAAAACTCCGGAAAATATTCTCACACCATATGCGATGGCCTCCACGAAAGCCTCGAGCATGCCGATCGTAGCGACCGATACACCGAGGACGGTCTTGAGATATAGGGCTGATCCCGCGAAGACGACAGATGTCGATACATTCGCCAGGAGGGACGCGAACCCGACGGCCCAGATGGCTCTGGGAATATCCTTCCTCAGAGAATCAAATAATCCAGCCGAGAAGCGCATAATTAGATTGTTTCGCTTGGTCTTTTAAAGGAGTCATTCTAACATCACTTTCTCTGAGTTTCAATCACGATTCAAACCATCTTCAGGGCCATTTGCTATCTTACGATTATCTTTAAACGACAAAAGTGCTAAATAGACAACGAGTGATATTTGAAATTAGATAAATGATTACAAAAAATGGCTTGTTGTGCATTTCCTCGTTTTCCCATAGATTATGTAGGCTTCTGTGACAGTGGATTCTGCACAAAATTATGTTATTGGATTCAATTTCTTCGCCGCTTGACTTAAGGGCCCTAACCTTGGCTGATCTCACTGCTTTATGCGCGGAATTGCGAGACGAAATCATCAGGATTACGCGGCTTAATGGAGGACATTTGGGATCGAATCTTGGATCGATTGAATTGATTGTTGCCGCTCATTTCGTTTTTGAGTGCCCTACCGATCGTTTCATTTTCGATGTTGGGCATCAGGCGTATTCCCACAAATTACTGACCGGGCGTAGGAAGATCATGGAAAATCTGAGGAAAGCTGGTGGAGCCTCCGGATTTCCAGATCCATCGGAAAGTGTATTCGATCATTTCATTGCTGGGCATGCATCGACTGCCCTCAGTGCGGCCGTCGGTATCGCAAAGGCCAGAGATTTGAAAAAATTGAATTTTAGGGTTATATCGAGACTGGGAGATGGGTCGATGAGTGGTGGAATGGTATATGAGGCCATGAATAACTCTTCCGGCTTGTCGAATTTTATCGTCATCCTCAACGATAACCAAATGTCTATTTCTGAGTCCGTTGGATCAATGAGGACGTACCTTTCGAGGCTCATGAGATCCAAGAAATGCTTGATCCTCAGGAAAAGATTCCGAAATTTCCTAAATTTGATGCCGACTAGGTTCGCTAAAGGGCTCGAATCGGTCGTAAGAAATTCCCTGGCAATCATCGATGGAAACAATGTATTCGAAGAGCTTGGTTTTCACTACATAGGTCCGGTTGATGGGCACAATCTTCAGGATCTAATCGAAGTATTTCGAAATGTCAGAGATATCGCTAATTATAAGCCTGTCATTATTCATGCGATCACTCAGAAGGGGAAGGGATATAAAGATGCCGAAAATGATATCACGCGGTTACACGGACTTGAACATAGCTCATCTCCGAGATATACCGACATTTTCGGGAACAAGATAACTGAACTCGCAGAAAGTGACGAACGGATTGTCTGCATCACGGCCGCCATGAAAAATGGATGCGGCCTAGTAGAATTTGAAAAACGGTTTCCAGAGAGATTTTTCGATGTCGGGATCGCTGAGGAGCACGCCGTCACCTTTGCGGCAGGTCTCGCGAAGGAGGGCCTAAAGCCATTCGTATGCATCTATTCGACCTTTTTGCAGAGAGCATTCGATCAGATCTTACACGATGTCATTCTGCAGAATCTTCCGGTTCGGTTCATAATCGATAAGGCTGGCTTTCCCGGCCCAGATGGCAAGACTCACGCTGGCCTCTCGGATATCGCCCTCCTCCAAAACTTTAATAATATCGTGATTGAGGCTCCATCATCGAGAAGGGATCTCGAGGATATTCTGGAGCTTATGGCCGCCGATATTCCATACCCGATAGCTGTCCGCTTCCCGAAGGCCACGGCTCCGGATCATTTCAGGCCGAGCATCGTGCCCGGAAACTCCGGGACTCTAGTCATATCGACGGGAGATATTGGAAATATCATACACCGCGTAATCGATCGACTCGAGAGCAGACCAACAATCTGGAATGTGAGAAGTATTAAGCCATTCGATTTCGATACCCTACTGAATCTCTCCAAAACTCATCAGAAAATATTGGTAATTGAGGAAGGAGTGTTTGGTGGAGTATCGAATATTATTTTGGAGAAGCTGATCGCCGAAAAACTTTTCAACATCCTGAGGAAAATCGAATTTATTAGCGCCGATAAAGATTCGGTACAAACGGCCTCACGTGAAGAACAGATGAATCCGATGACTTTGAAGCTAACTGCCTCCCTGGAGTAAATAGAACTTCTCCCGTCAATCCTTCGCAAGCATACCCTGCAGAGATCTGGTATGTACAAGAAAATTGCATCTGCCGGTTACGACTTGTGTGACAGACAGATTGCTTAGACACCACGCAATCTCAGCTTTCTCAGCAACCCTCTTTCATCCGGATATTCATATTCAAGAATTGCCTTCCAATCCACTGAATCTTCCCCAACTGGCCGGCCATATTGGCCCATAAAGAGTTTGTCACGAATGATATGACGGAGCAGTAATTGTAGCAACCCCTGATCTCGCCCTACTAGTTCATCAGTTCTGTTAGTCGTTTTAGTGGAAAACCATAACACCAAAAGCAATGGATCTATCCGAGCCATAAATTCGCCAAACTGTTGGCCAGCTAGTTCAGTAATGTGGCATCTAACTATATCTGGGTTCAAAAGTGTCTTTGAACCCGGTACGGCAGACTCGCGAATTATTTGCCTCAAGCTTTTAAATGCTTTTTGGTATAGTGCCCCTTCCTCTGTTAGTGCCCCTTCCTCTGTTTCTGCACCGAGTATTCTCCTAAATCTTAATCCTTGAAACTTCACAAACCCTTGAGCTCCATAGTCGCGCTCCAGTTTTTGAAAGAATTCACGCGTGGAAGCATAATAATCATCGCTGGTAGTCGCAAGAACTCTCATATAACTACGTAAATCCGGAACTTGTTCAGAAATGGCGAATTCTGCAGCTTTCCGGTGCAAATCCTTCAATTTCAATTTGCTCTCGCTGTGCTTTTGTACCTGTCGTAAAAACATGGATATCGGGGCGAGGTTCACTCTCGGGAATGGACTTGTTGTGAATTTTTCTAGACATTTGGGATTTTCGAGTTGCGCGAGTAAACACTCATCTCCCACTTGACGAAATAGGTCGTACTCACCGCTCGACTCTAGATCGAATACTCCAAATATACCACCGACTAGATTAAAACGGCAATTATCTCTGTGAAAATCATTCAGCCGAATTTCGTTCTCCCACATAAAACAAACTAATTGAGCAAATCTGTCAGCCCATACGGGATATTGGTCAGGAATAGCCACTTTGAAAAAGTTGCTGGTCCCCTCAAAATACGGCTGAAACGTAATAACTAGTCCTCGTGGGTCAAGATTTGCCGTATCAATTTGATCAAGTTCGAGCAACGTGTCATTAATCCAAGCGTGGGTAATACAAACAAAGCGCCCAAATGGAGCATCAGCTCCTTGATAAGTAAGGTCGCGATTTCTCATTTCTGGAGGAATTCTTTGGCTACTAGCTATTTCGGATACCGGGGCCACCTTTAACACACAAGCTTGTTGATTCGAGAAGCGGACCAAGAATGTATCCGATGACCTACCAAACTTAAATCGTTTTAGAGGATCGACAACCAGTGCCCCTTTCAGTACCACTTGCCCGAAAGCGGTAAGTGCCGGCTTTATCTCTTCTCGAATTTCCGGAGGCGTCCTACCCAAATTTGTTGCTGCCATGATGTCATCAAGCTTAATATTTCTTGCAGGATCTGAAGCTTCAAACTTGTCGCGCACAGTTGGGGGGGCTCGACCTGATGCTGCTGAATAGCACGTACTTACTGCCGAAATTAATGCTAAAAAATACTTCAATAATTGTGTTGTCATTCTATGCATCAGATTGCTCATCCACTTTTTCACTATCGGTCTTTATTCTACAAATAAAGAATTAACAAAGTATGTGCTTCGCAGCAATAGTTATGCACAGTTTAACCGGTGCTAGAAACTCATGTTAGTCTGAGTACGTTCCGCTCCTGTGCTCCGATTTCCTCGCAAAAAGCCTGATCCTGAATGTTTCTAAGGTGATCTGATATAATGGACACGCAGGAGTTCCAGTACAAGCTGTAGTGCATGTTTTCTGATATCATTCGAGAAGTGATTTCCCAGAAGGATTCGATTAGTCTCGAATTGAAACTGGTTGACGAATTGTTGAGCGATGCCCTCGGTTGCGGATATCTAGAGAGCGAGCAGCTTAGCGCATTAGTAAAAAAAGGAAAAAAACTCCGCGCAACTTTATTTTTTCAGTTTTTTAATAAATTTTCTGGCAAACAACAAGAAGCTGTAATTGGAAAGAATATCTGGACGGCCGCTCTGATCGAAGCGATTCACTTCGCCTCGATCGTACACGACGATATCATCGATGACAGCCCTTTGAGGAGGGGAAATTTACCTTTCCATAAATCATTCGGCCATAAATTCGGCATTTTATTCGGTGATTATATTTTCGCGAACGCTTCAAAACGATTCCTCAACTTATACAGAGATAATCGTTTAGTACAGAACCTATTTTTACGCGAATGCTCATCGACGATCCTGGGAGCCATCCGGGAACAGGAATTGACGATATCATCCGATATAGCAGAATGCCTTAGAGTTGCCTCCCTTAAAACATCCCCATTCTTCAAATTATCCTGCTTCCTGGGGACTTATTTATCATCCTTGGACTTTGAGAAAGCCATTACGTATGCTACATTCGGTACATGTTTTGGGGTTCTATACCAATTGCAAAATGATTTAGATTGCTATAAATTTGAGAATTACTTCGAATCTGAAGATTATATGCAAAACAATACTACGCTACCGATCATGATTTTATATCAGTACCTCAATTTTAATGCATTTGCCGAGGCTTCAGGTCACCAGGAGAATTATAACAGAACGAAGGAACTTATGTTCTCTAAACAATTTACAAAAATCTTGCAAAATATCACAAAGAAATATCAGGGAATCGTTGCATCAAATCTTTCTTGATTTTTTCGTGAATTTCGGCGAATGATAAATTGCCATCAATGACTAGGTATCTCTCGGAATGTTGATCAGCAAGTTCCAGGAAAGCCTTACGTACTTTTTCGTGAAAACTTATATCCATTTTCTCGAACCTTGTCTCGCTATTGCCGCTCCTGGAGATGGAACGCTGAATGCCTACTTCGGGTGGCATGTCCAGAAGATACGTTCTATCCGGATACCTATCGCCCGTTATTTCGAGGTATATTTTGTCCAACATATCGAGGGAAACCCCCTTGCAAACTCCCTGATATACGACCGACGAATCTTGAAATCGATCGCAGACTACGATCGAGCCATCGGTTAGAGTCGGTAATATCTTTTTGAACCAGTGATCGGATCGTGCCGCAAGGAAAAGGAGGGATTCCGTCGTCTGATCCCAACTATTTATATTGCCAACTAATAGCCATTTTCGAATCTCCTCGGAAAGTTCGGTTCCACCCGGCTCGCGAGTGAGGACGACCTCTTTGTTCAAAGAAACGAGCCAATCAAATAGCATCCTCGCCTGTAGCGATTTGCCACATCCTTCTCCTCCCTCAAATGTAATAAATAATCCGTGCCGCCTATTCTGCATATCATCGGCAAAACTGCAATCGGTATCCGCGCGCCATTATACTTTAAAAAACCCTCGATAGCATATAAGCGCGATTGGAAAACAATCTCAGGACTGGGAAAGGTTTCTTATATAAAGTCAAAAATCAAGTATTTTCCTTTATTTCCGCAATATATTTCAAATATTTCCTATGCTTGCAAATTATTTTTTAAAAATTAACGGTTTACGGACTACTATCCCTAGCCTCCGCCCACCCCTTGCATCACTACCGAATATAAGGCATACTCTCAAATATGTAAAAATTTAGAGCTAAATTACGTTCTCAGAATCAATGAAGAATTGGGGATGGAGATAGACGATGGGAAGGTCTTGAACCTGCTGGATTTTCACGGGTTGAATGCTAGGTTTAGGGCAAAATCTGTTGCATGAGGAGAAGAGCAGAACTTTAGCAGCCAATGTTTTTAGACAGAGCATTGTTGTAGAGGAGTAAGCATCTGCCCCTCGGCAAATAAATTGAATATCAGCTTCACGGTATTTCTACCGATACCTTCTGCCACTTTCAAATCATTAAGAGAAGCCTTTTTTATTGAATCGACAGAACCAATTTATCTTCCAGGAGGTTGCCACGCCCTACCCACTACTAGCTGGAGTTGCCAGTTTGGCGTCTTCTATCTGGAAACTAATTCCGAACTGCGGGCTACTACCAATAAATCCGATCACATCTAAATTGGAGTCCATATTGCGTTCCAACAGGTAAACAAGTTTCGATTTCGACGAAATATTGAAGATAATTCCTTTCACATCACGCTCACCCAGTTGCCCGGAAAGAATTACCATCAAATGAGCTCCCATTTTGGTTTTCGACATGCTTTTAAGGCGCCTTCCATTCAGGAGAAACAGAGGTTTTTCCATTCCTTTTCCAAAAGGTTCCAAAATTTTTAGCTCCTCGGCAATAAAAGATAACTGAGAACTAGATTTTATTTCGTAATCGATCAGTATCTGATTGAGGTAGTCATATTCAATATTATCGGACAGGAATTTATTAAACGCGGCTAAATCTGCGCGATTTACCGAAAATCCGCCAGCAAGAGCGTGGCCACCCCCTTCAATGATAATTCCTGCCTCCTTGGCCTTCTTGAAAAAATGACCGAGATGAAAACCTGGGACAGACCTGGCCGATCCTTTCCCGTTCCCCATCGCATCGAAAGATATCACGAATGATGGCCTGCAAAATTTTTCTTTGATTCTCCCGGCGACGATGCCGAGGACTCCTTCGTGCCATCCATCTCCGTATACGCAGATTCCACCATTGGATTCCAGATTCATCTCAGA
>JAITFF010000011.1 GCA_031281515.1 Holosporales bacterium
TGAAAAGTTGCACTAAATTTTGATGGCGCTCGATCTGATCTACTGGGAGCTACTCAACTTCTGGTGAGAGTTGAAACCTTTTCACTGACTACAAGTTCGGAGGTACAACTGGAGTTGGAAAATTTCTTTGCTAAGTTCCTTAACCGGGTCATCAATGGAGGCCCAGAGATCCGGATAGAGCTTTTCCGAACCTGTCTTTGTTATTTCTACCCACCTAAGAATTTTGCTATGAATATCAAACAACATGCCTGATAGTAGGGTATATCCCATTGCTTGTAGTGTATACGCCGATTTTAATCGGGCTTCGCTTGCCTCAGGATTTGTACGGAATCTCTGTAAATCTTCTTGTACCTTGAGTAATACATCAGTGGTGGCAGGATCTGTCGTAGTCGCTTGGGAGCCGAGGCTGATCATACTTGCCATAACTATTAACGATGTATATTTCATTTTAATTATGATAACTAAGTTTCCTCTCAAAGATTGATTTTAGCAGTTTGTAATTTAATTTTTTGCATAAAGCATATCAGGTCTTCTGCGCAAGGTATGAATAGGCCATAGGTTGTTTTAATTGAGGCGACGGAGTTACCCACTCATGAGAGCATCTTGAGTACCATGAACAGGTATAACGTTGTAAAAAAAACCTGAGATAAGTTTAAAATCTTTTGAAGTTTAGTACCTCTCAATTTGCCGGAATCCTCAATGAAATGAATATATTATGGAGCAGTTTTATTTATATGAGCGTAGTATACACTTACTTCCAAATAATTAATCAAATTCGGAGATAATTTATCTAATTAACTGGGCAAGCGGCCTGAGTTTTCGATTGGAGGAGTTCAATATGGTAAATCGAAGTTTATTTAAATGCTGCAAGAAAAATGCTAGAAAATCAAGTCGTACAAGATTTTCTGAGCGGGTGCTCTGTGTTGCCTGTCTAGCCTTGATCTGGCCCTCACTCAGGGGAAGGGCGCTAGCGTCAGAAGATTTCCCTATTGATGCGAATGCCCCATTGCCGGTTCACATTAGATGGGCGCAGTGGGGAGTTACTGCCGAGGAATGCGCTGATTACTTCATCGATGGGTGGAAGGTGGGGATGTCGACTCCACCTTCAGCTAGCAGTGATTCAGGGATCTTGGGTATGATGGACCGATTGATCGGCTGGACTCAGGCTGTAGGAAGGATTTTGTTCCGTCGAGCGTGGGATGATGATGAAGTAATTGAATATGATTATCTCGATGATAAAATACCAGATGCACTTAGGGAAGTTTTTACCACAGTCCCTGGGGTAACATTTAAGCGAGGAGAGGAGGGGTATTGGCGAGGAGGGATCGGTGAGTTACAAACCTCTCGTAGATTAGCGTACGGCTTTATGTGCTTAACCGGCTTCCATTTGGGAAACTTGGCTCTATTGCTGGAAAAGCTACACCTTCCTGGGATTTCAATGATCTTGCGGGTAGTGGATCAGAGGTACGGACTTACCCCCCGGATTCCCGATAAGGGAATGCAGTTTGTAGTGGACAGTTATGCACAAGGAACTGTTAACCCTCCCCTCAGTGACGATGCGTCGGAAGTGGATGACAAAACCACCAGTTGGTTGGCAGAGAACAAGAAGCTTCTCATCGGGCTAGGGATAGGATCATTAGTTGTTGCTGGTGGATTCGGGTTGGGAACTTATGGAATGTTCAAGTGGAACAAGCTCAGAAGCTCATGTCCCAGGCCAATTTTGCCAGGCGCGACCCATGAATCATCTCCGGGACAGTAAGCTCTTAAGCCTGGGAGGAATTAGATGAAGGCCGGCTACTCATTCAGATTCTTATAATCGCCATCGACTACCTGCTCGTCTCCAGAACCATTGGTACCCGACGATGGACCCGATGTCTGCTGATCCTGTGCATCTTTGTACATCATTTCCCCGATCTTCATCGAGGATTGGGCGAGGTTATTGAGTTTAGTCTGAATATCACCGAAATTCTCCTCTTTACAAGCTTCCCTCAGGGCCGCGATATCCTCCTCTATCTTCAATTTTTCGTCGGACGAGATTTTGTCTCCATAATCGGTCAATCCCTTCTCAGTCGTGTTAATCAGTGACTCTGCACGATTCTTAGCCTCAATCAATTCCTTGCGCTTCTGGTCTTCGGCGGCATTAACTTCTGCATCCTTAAGCATCTGCTGGATTTCGGCGTCGGTTAGGCCGCCAGAGGCCTGGATCCTAATCTGTTGTTCTTTTCCAGTTGCCTTGTCCTTCGCCGAGACATTGACGATGCCATTAGCGTCGATATCGAAGGTGACCTCTATCTGTGGGACTCCTCGAGGAGCCGGGGGCAGACCAATCAAATCAAATTGGCCGAGTAGTTTATTTTGGGCGGCGATTTCCCTTTCTCCCTGAAAGACTCGGATCGTGACGGCAGTCTGATTATTTTCTGCCGTCGAGAAGACCTGGCTTTTCTTCGTCGGAATCGTTGTATTTTTCTCGATGAGTCTCGTGAAGATACCGCCGAGAGTTTCGATTCCGAGGGAGAGGGGGGTTACATCAAGCAGGAGGACATCCTTCACGTCTCCCTGCAGAACTCCCGCCTGAATAGCGGCTCCGACCGCAACGACTTCATCAGGATTGACTCCTCGGTTCGGATCTTTTCCAAAAAATTCCTTCACCTTTTCCACGACTTTTGGCATCCGAGTCATTCCGCCCACCAGAATAACGTCCTGAATATCGTTCGCCTTCAGCCCGGCATCCTTAAGCGCAATCCTGCATGGCTCGATAGTTTTGTCGATTAAATCACTGACAAGGGATTCGAATTTAGCCCTCGTTAGTTTAATATTTAGGTGTTTTGGTCCGGTGGAATCTGCCGTTATGAACGGTAAATTGATGTCAGTTTGCATCGAAGACGACAACTCTATCTTAGCCTTCTCGGCGGCTTCTTTCAGTCTCTGCAGGGCCATACTATCCTTTTTTAGGTCGATTCCAGATTCCCTCAAAAATTCGGAGACAATATAGTCGATTATTCTTGCGTCGAAATCCTCGCCCCCGAGAAAAGTATCGCCATTCGTCGCCTTGACCTCAAAAACTCCGTCTCCGATTTCTAGGATCGACACGTCGAAGGTTCCTCCTCCTAGATCGTATACAGCGATTGCTCCGCTGCTCTTCTTGTCGAGGCCATAGGCCAGGGCAGCGGCCGTTGGTTCGTTGATTATCCTCAAAACTTCGAGACCGGCGATTTTTCCGGCGTCCTTAGTGGCTTGCCGCTGCGAATCATTGAAATAAGCAGGAACGGTAATGACGGCCTGTGATACCTTTTCTCCTAGATGAGCCTCAGCTATTTCCCTCATTTTTTGCAGGATGAAGGCGCTGACCTGGCTCGGGCTATATTCCTTCCCGCGAATATTGACCCAAGCATCGCCACCAGACGATTTGACGATCTTATAGGGGACGAGGTCGATGTCCCGTTTGGTCATGGGGTCATCGAATTTTCTCCCGATTAATCGTTTGATGGCGAAAAGGGTATTTTCATGATTCGTTATGGCCTGCCTTTTTGCTGGCTGCCCGACGAGTTTTTCGCCATTTTCCAGGAAGGCGACCATCGACGGGGTCGTCCGCGCTCCCTCCAGATTTTCAATAACTTTTCCAGTTTTTCCGTCGATTACCGCGACACAGGAATTAGTCGTTCCAAGGTCGATACCAATTACTTTTGCCATGATCAGAGCCCTCCATATAATCTATCGCAGTGCCCTCCTTTCCATCTCTTGGCCTGGATTGGCACTCTCTAATTTAGTCTGCTAACAGCCTATCATAACATCCGAGATTTGCCAAGAAAAATATTCAGCTAGATGTAATTTTTCCGAGCAGATTCGGGATGAGGTGTAGTATAATTACAGAATGATCAGGGAAAAATCGAAGTAGATTAGGTTAGATGGTTGGAATATTCGAGATTAAGCGCATCCATCTAATAGTGCTGGCTTTTTCATTGACGGCTTTTGAGATGTCGGTATTTTGCCAGGTTGTCCTAGATAAGCAGCCGTGTGAGTTGTGCTTATTTTCGAGGTATACTCACCTCGTAGTCGCCATATTATCTGGTCTCGCCATAAAATATCGATCTAAGATTTCGGTGCAGAGGCTGGTATCGCTGGCGCTGCTCGCATCGCTTGGGATTGGGCTATATCATCTTGGTGCAGAGAATCACTGGTGGGCCGCCCCGAAGAGTTGTTCAACTGTTCTCCCGACGCAGGAAGAATTGGCCAGCGGGGATACGTCGTACCTGTTAAAGGATAATTCCCCAAAGTGCGATGAAGTAAATCTCACAATCTTCGGGATATCCGCTACACTCATCAATTTTTTCCTTTCTTCGATTCTGTTTTGGTTTGTTAGTGTCGGATATGCTCTGAATTACGGCCGGAACAGTTACATTAACTGTTCTTGTGGCAGCAAATAGCAAATCTCTCCCCCAGAAACAGAGTTCTCGCAAGGAAACGCGGAAAACCGGCGGCGGAGGTATAATGTAAGGTTGGAGCTATCGGGGAGGTCCGATGCTACTACGAGGTTGCTTGATGTCTGCAGAATTACTCAAATTCTTAGCAGGGGCCGGCCTCTCTATGATCTTCTTCATCCTCTCAATTAATAAATCAAGTCGGATGTCATCTGGGTTGATGTCTCCGGCAAAAAACTCATCCCGAGCAATGAGCTTTGGGTTTTGTAGATAGTACTTCCAAAAGATAGAAGCCTCATTCGACGGGAGCGTTACCAGTATCTTGGCTATTGCCTTCGTCGTTTGAAAATGCATATAGTCTACGGGAATTTGCCACATACCACCCCAAACGGTAAAACCATTCCTAGCAAATACTTCAGCTTCTAGCGGGGTTACCATCCCATCTCTCTGGATTCCCCTGTTTAGGTAAAGGTCCCCATATTTTGGGGATTTCGTGACTGAAGGGAGGATAATGCGAGTCTTAGCGTTGAAACATGGATTTTGTACTGGATTAATATCTATGGCAGCGGCATACGCATGCAGAGATGTGCTCCTCGTGCCGGCAATATACCTTGGATAGTAACACGAGCAGGAAAATAGCGGAAATCTCTTCTCAGACAATTCATTGAAAATACTTTTGACACTGTCTTCGCATGTATCAAGCACAGTAAGCTGCGTGCCTTCACTAATGTTAACAGTACGTAATCTACTCTTATCGACAACACTCGGTCTATCATTGTCAATGACCGGAGTAACAGTTGTGCATGAACAGAACAAAACAACGATGCATACTAAAAGGCATGGCAGATGTAAGGAGGCCGTTATCCTGCTGCTCCAAAAATTTTTCAACATGATGAAGTGCGACGTAATTTCCCGACTCTGGAACATTCTAGTCAACTGGTACCAATATTAATAGCCCGTTGCTTGATGCGGATCGGAATATTGCAGTAATTTGGTTAATCGATATCGTAAATCTAGTGTGGAAAGGCGGTGGAACGACCTTATGCATGGCTTTGAAATGAACAAGTCAAAACTCCTGGTGTAGATCCGGGTAGATCAGCTTATTGTATTGGCTTTCAATTTTGGTTTGGTTTATCATATTTGCGTGGATTACCTTATCATCTATCTCAGGAAAATGGGTTCCTTTTTATCAGGTTTATTCGTTTCTCACAATTCTAAAACCATAAAAAAATACGAAAAAGTAGTTCATCTTATCAATGGATTCGAGGAGGTTATCTCGGCCCTTTCCGATGAAGCACTAGCGAACAAAACGATCGAATTCAGAGCAGCCTTAGATGACGGTAAAACTTTGGACGATATTTTACCGGAGGCGTTTGCCGTCGTCCGAGAGGCAGCGAAGAGAGTTCTCGGGATGCGGCATTTCGATGTTCAACTTATCGGGGGCATCGCCCTCCATCATGGGCAAATCGCCGAGATGAAGACCGGTGAAGGAAAAACGCTCGTTGCTACTCTTCCGGTTTATCTCAATGCTCTCACCGGGAAAGGGGTTCACGTCGTCACTGTTAATGACTATCTCGCGAAAAGAGATGGCACCTGGATGGGTAAAATTTACGAATTTCTAGGACTCTCGGTATCGACGATCATCAGTGGGATGTCGGATGCCAGTAAGAAAGCCGCCTATCAAGCCGATATATCATATGGAACTAATCATGAATTCGGGTTCGACTATCTAAGGGATAATCTGAAATTCTCAGAATCAGAAATGGTAATGCGTCCATTTAATTTCGCCGTTATCGATGAGGTCGATAGCATCCTAATCGACGAGGCAAGAACTCCGCTAATCATATCGGGAGCCGATGATGGAGCTTCCCAGCTGTATGTCGCAGTCGATTCCGTCCTGCGGAATATCTCGGACGAAGATTTTGAAAAAGACGAGAAAAGTAGAGTCGTTACACTCACAGATGCCGGTGTCGAAAAGGTAGAAGCCGGATTGTTGAAGCTGAGTCTCCTGGCTCCAGGGACAAGCCTCTATGATCCAAGCAATATCAGCATCGTCTATCATGTTAACTGTGCACTCCGGGCCCACAAAATTTTTACCAGAGATATCGACTATATGGTGCGCGATGGCCAGGTCCTCATTATCGACGAATTTACGGGACGCGTCATGGATGGTCGGAGATATTCCGAAGGGCTTCATCAGGCCCTCGAGGCCAAGGAGATGGTCAAGGTTCAGACCGAAAGCGTCACCGTTGCCACGATATCGTATCAGAATTTGTTCAGGATGTATCCTAAGCTGGCTGGTATGACAGGGACAGCCATGACCGAAGAGGCGGAGTTTGAGGAAATTTATAAGCTCAAGGTCGTGAGTGTTCCATCACATAAGCCCGTCATCCGGATCGACCATGATGACTCGATTTATCTCTCAATGGAAGAAAAGGATCGCGCTGTTATCGCCCTCATTAAAGATTGTGTCGAGAGGAGTCAGCCCGTATTGGTCGGGACGACCAGTCTCGAACGTTCCGAATATATTTCACGATTATTGGTGGCAGAGGGTATCAAACACAATGTCCTCAATGCGAAGCAGCACGAAAGGGAGGCTTATGTCGTGGCTGAAGCCGGAACTCCTGGGACTGTCACGATCGCGACGAACATGGCGGGAAGAGGTACGGATATCAAACTCGGCGGCTCCCTCGATACACGTATCGAGCAGGAATGCGCCGATATTACAGATCCAATTGAACGCGAGAAGAAGATACAAAAAATAAAGGCAGAGATTGATCGCGATCAGGAAATCGTCGTCAAAGCTGGTGGATTATTCGTGATCGGAACCGAGCGAAACGAGAGTCGCAGGATAGATAACCAGTTAAGGGGAAGGTCGGGGAGGCAGGGTGATCCCGGCGCTTCGAAATATTTCCTATCTCTCGAGGATGATCTAATCCGTAGATTTGGATCTCCTAATTTTGCCAAAACTCTGCAGAAAATGGGAGTTCAGAAAGACGAAGATCTGACTCATCGGTGGATTTCTAAGGCTATCGAAAAGGCTCAACAGAGAGTCGAGGCCTATAACTTCGATATTCGAAAACAGCTTTTAAGATTCGACGACGTTATGAACGATCAGAGGAAGATTGTTTACGAGCAACGGCGAAAGCTCATGAACGCAGACGATGTTACTGAGTTCATCAGGACCATGATTTATAACGTTATCGATGATCTCATCATGATGGATTCTCAGAACGAGCTGGCGCCGTCCGAATGGAACTGGGACCACATAGCCGAAACCATGAAGACTGTCTTCGGCATTGATATTCCGCACGAGGAACTTGCCTCGGATTCTCAAATGAATCATGAGAGTTTGCGCCAGAAATTGGATGATTTGACTATTGAGGCTTACGAGGAAAAACGCAAGAGGTACAGCACACTCATAATGAGTTATTATGAAAAGGATGCTGCTCTCAGAGTGCTGGATCACGGCTGGAGAACTCATCTCGTCGTCCTCGAACATCTGAGGAGAGGAATAAATTTAAGATCATATGCCCAAAAGAATCCACTCAATGAGTATAAATTCGAGGCTTTCAACATTTTTCAAGATATGTTGAAAAAGGTCCAAATTGATGCTTTGAAGCTGATTTTTGGCTTCTCGGCTGCTCAGCCTGAGAATATCCCTGCCTTAGAGGACACTGATGAATTAGATCAGAATGCATCCGACGACGAATTCCAATCAATCAATACACCATATAGTACTACCATTGTGTCGCGAAATGCGGAGTGTTATTGTGGTTCCGGGAAGCGATATAAGCATTGTCACGGCGCATTGACTAACGTAGAATTCACGAGGCAGGATGCGAGTACTGTTCAATCAGAAGAAGAAGTCGTTGATGGCGAGAAGGAGCAAGGCGAAGAAGAAGCAATCTAGGAGTAAGAAATTTGTTGCTATAGGCCTGATTGGGATAGCCATCTGTGGTGGCGTATATTTTACTCGTGATCGAATCGCAACTATCTTCTGGGATTCAGTAGACAGTACTCTCAAGATCGCAGGCTTTACCGTTAAATCGATTGATGTTCAGTTGGTAAGAGACGGATTAGAGCCCTCGGATCGAACCGTCCTTATTACTCATGATGCCTCAAAATTATTGAAATCACTAGGTATTTCCAAGGGCGATAGTATCTTTAAAATTTCATCACAGCAGATTTATGAAAACATTATGGCGGATACATCAATTCGTTCTGCCATCGTGAGAAAAAAACTGCCCAATGTTATCGCCATTACCATTTCCCTAAAAATTCCTATCGCCATATTTCAGCAGGGTTCGAGTCTGATATTGATCGATGCGCAGGGGTCATTCATCAGAGATGTCACAAATAATCCCCCAAATTATCCACTCGTCGTCGGAGACGATGCCAACCTATCCGCTAAGGCCATACTTGATACTATTTCTCAGTACGAGGAAATTCGTAAGAATTTGAAGTCCTTGGCCTTCATCAGGAAGAGGAGATGGAATATCGAAGTCTCTGGCCTGAAGGTTAAACTGCCGGAGGTAGGGGTGGAGAAAGCCCTAGAGACGCTGACCATCCTGATGCGACAACCAAACATTAACCGGAAAACCGTGAGGTATATCGATCTCCGTGTTCCTGGAAGTGTCATTATAAATGGGCTTAAGATCAGTAAAAAAACCGAGAAAAGAGCCATAGTATGAAAATTTCGGTATATGTCGAAAAACGAATTTATCATATAATTTCTGCTACATATTCGTTGAATTTTGCGGATCTTTTGTGAGTTTTACCTCAGTGATAGACGAATCTTTGAGTTCTGTATGTGAGATAGTATGGAGTTGGCCACTCATCATATCCATCATGATCATTGGCGTCTATTTTTCGTTTAAACTCGGAGTTCTTCGATTTTCTGCCCTTAAACTATCGATGAAATCTATTTTGCATCGCGAAGAAAGCGATGGGGATATTTCAGTTTTCGCATCCCTTTGCACGGCACTATCCTCAACGATAGGAACCGGGAATATCGTTGGAATCGCCGTCGCGATATCAATCGGTGGCCCTGGTTCACTTCTTTGGTTGTGGGTTTCATCCGTTTTTAGTCTGGCAATTAAATATGCGGAAGGATTGCTATCGATAAAGTACAGAAAGATAGGTAAAGATGGGAGAGTATCCGGTGGTCCGATGTATTACATCGAACTAGGTATGAAGAAAAGTAATCCAGTCTTTACGAAAATCCTAGCCAAATCATTCGCCATTTTTGGGGGCATCGTAACCATTCTCGGGACTGGAACCTTTGCTCAAAGTAATTCTATTGCAATATCGCTACAATCTTCTTTCGGATGTCCAATAATCCTATCTGCCATCGTGATCGGTCTCTTTACTGCCCTCATTACATTCGGCGGATTACACCGCATCTCGACCGTGTCAGAAAAATTGGTCCCATTGATGGCCATATTTTACGTTGGATCCGCTATTTTAGTTCTCCTCCTCAACATAAAATCTATCCCGCATATTTTTTCCATGATTTTAGATGAAGCCTTTTCTTCGAATTCAATTTTTGGTGGCGGAATCGCACACATCGTCAGCGTCGGGGTTAGGCGTGGAATTTATTCCCACGAATCTGGGCTCGGAAGCGCGGCCATTGCATCCGCGACTGCCAAGACGAATTCCCCGGCAATACAGGGATTCGTATCGATGGCAGGAGCCATATTTAGCGTCATCATCTGTTCAATGACAGGTCTCGTTCTAATCATGACTTGCGATGCTACTGGGCTTTTTAGTGGATCCTGTGAACTAAAGGGAGCAGCTTTAACGTCATACGCCTTTGGGCACGGCTTGGGAATAGTTCATCTGGGAAAATACGTCGTCGATATCGGAATAAGCTTATTCGCCTTTACGACGATTATAGGATGGAATTACTATGGAGAAAAATGCACACAATACGTCTTTGGCGACGGAGCAATCACGGCATTTAAGATATTGTACATCGCCTGTGTTATAGCTGGTCCGTTTTTTAGTATTAACACTATCCTCTTAATAGCCGATATTTTTACTGGATTTATGGCCCTGACGAATCTCATTGGGATCGTAAAATTAAGGAAGGTTGTAATCGAAGAAACCTTGAGTTTCTGGCGTTCTTACCGAAATTCCTAGAGATCTTCCCAAATCAGCTCAGGTACGTCGGTTTTGCTTGGAACATTTTCAGGAGTTTATCGATGCAGTGGCTCTTTGCCACGACAAGGATCTTATCTCCCGGTTCGATTAGCAAATTTTTAGGCAGGAGGGTAACATCGCCGCTCCTTGCCAATGCCGCGATGTGGGCCTCGTTTTTTACGACGATATCCCTGGTAAGAGATCCAATCGTATAGCTGTTAGGTGGAACCTCGATAACAAATACTTCGACTTCCCCATCCACGAATTCAATAACATTTTCGATTCCACCCTTCCTCAAATATTGCAGAATTTTTGAAATTGTTGCTAACCTCGAATCGAGGATCGTATTAATTCCTAGGGCGTGTGGTAAATCTGCATAAGAAGACTCATTCAATACCGCCGAAACCCTCGTAGTCCCCATTTTTTTCGACAGCAAACAAGATAGAACGTTGGTTTTGTCATCATCTGTCATCGAAATGACGAGTTCAGCTTCACCGACTTTTGCAGCCTCCAAAACTTCAGCCTTAAGAGGATCACCATGAATAATTTCAACGTCATTCAATTTTTCGGATAGAAATTCGGCTTGCCTAATATCTTGTTCGATAATCTTGATGATTAGATCTAGCTCAGTTTGCCGGGAAATGGTATCGATAATTCCGCTACACATATCTCCTCCTCCGATCATGACGATTCGGCTTGTCCACTCTCCATCGTATCCGAATAATTTCATGGCGCCGACAGATTCTGATGACCGGCATGCAATGTAAACCTCGTCTCCGGCAATGATGATGTCATCTTCAGTTGGCAGTATCAGTTTATCCTGCCCCCGCCTAATACAGATAACGGCAATTTCCAGATCCTTCGCCATTGTCGATAAATATTTCAGGGTCATGTCGACGATAGGAGCTACTTTTTGACAGACTACCCCGATAACCTTAATCAGATCGCCCATGCAGTTAATGACGTCTGTGGCCCCGGGGATCGAGATACTTCTCCTCACAAGTTCTGAAACCTCGACTTCTGGCGAGACGACTACATCTATCGGTAATCTTCCACGTACAAAGATTTCCCCGTTCATGAAGTATGATCTTTTGCTGACACGAGCTATCCTCGTCTCGACGGCAAACATGAAATCTGCAATCTGGCAGGCTGTAATATTAACTTCATCAGACGGAGTGACTGCTATCACTGCGTCCGCCTCTTCGATGCCGGCCTCCTTCAGAATCTCGATATCAGCGGCATGTCCACAAATTGGTTTAACATCAAGGCGCTCAGATACTACCTTCAGAACTTCAGCGGAAAAATCGACGACAGACACGTCATTAGCATTCAGAGATAGCTCCTTGGCCACACCAAAACCGATTCGGCCGGCTCCAAGAACGACTGCCCTCACTAGTCACCCTCGTCACGTAATAATTTTGGATCCGTGATGTTGAGGGCCTTAAGTTTTCTGTGTAGGGCAGACCTCTCCATTCCGACAAACTTTGACGTCTGAGAGATATTACCGGAGAATTTTTTTAATTGTTCAATGAAATATTTTTTTTCGAAGGCTTCTCTGGCTTCTCTAATAGACAATTCCGACACGGCCGAAATAAACGGAATTTCAGCCGCATCATGAGTTTTATTCCACATTATTTCATTCGGTAATGCATCCACGGAAATCGAGGAAGATTCGTCATCAGATGAGACAGACATCGCTAAAACCCAGTCAATTAGATTTTTTAACTGCAGTTCATTCCCTGGCCAAGCATACGCCCTTAAAACTCCTATGGCTTCACTCGAAAATCTCCTGGGAGCGACATTATGAGCCCTGGCAGAGCGCTCCATAAAATGTTCCAGAAGAATCGGTACATCTTCCCTTCTGGAACTCAAAGGGTCTATCTTGATCATGTTGGCGTTCAATCTGCAGAATAGTTCGTCACTAAAATCCTTATTTTTGATGAGATGATCGATATTCAGCGGAAAACCAGCAATAACCCTGAGTCCAAGCTGGAGCTTTTCTGCGGAGCCAATTCTGGAAAAAGAACCATCTTTAATGACCTTCAAAAATTTCAGCTGGAATTCTGGCGAAGTTGAGATTAATTCTTCGATAAATAGAGTTCCACCCGTAATTTTCTCCAGCATTCCCTGCTGTATTTTGACGCCATCTGGACCAATAATTTCAGATCCAAAGAGTTCACTCTCTAGCCGCCTGACTCCAAAGGATCGGCAATTCAGGACTCCGAAAGGGCTTTTCGCTCTATTGGACAACCGGTGAATCTCGCGAGCAATGATTTCCTTATCCGAACCATTTGGCCCCAAAATAACGCATCGGCCACCAAGGGGGGCAACCTTCTCGATCAATTGACGTATATAAACGGCATTCTGTGATTCTCCAGGGATAACCTCCGAATACCTGGCTTTTACCTTCAATGCTGCATTTTCCATTTGGAGTTTGGAGACTTCGATTGCCTTATCTATGGACGTCAACAATCGGTTCGAATCAAAAGGCTTTTCGATGAAATCATGAGCCCCGCGTTTGATGGCCGTTACCGCCGTTTCTATCGTACTATGTCCGCTCATCATTATGACCGGAACGTATTCGTAATCCTTTTTTATGAGTTCGAGAAGACGTAGCCCATCTCTGTCATTTTCCCCCAGCCAGACATCTATGACAACCAAATTAGGACGCTTTTTTTGAATCATAGATACCGCTTCGACATAATGTGATGCCGTTTCGGTCTCGTACCCAACATCCGACAAAATCCCAGAAACAAGACCCCGAATATCGGCTTCATCATCAACTATGAGTATATTAAATGCCATTCTTATCCTCTGTGATGATCTGCGCGATGTCATCTCGGCGATAGCACGGCATCTCGATTGTGACCTTTGCTCCAGACAGGTATTCCGATCTTCCCAGGAATATGTCTCCACCGTGATCATTTATTATCCGATAAACGATCGCGAGACCAAGGCCACTTCCGGCCTCCCGAGTCGTATAATAGGGCTCCATCGCTTTTTCCATTGCCATTTCTGAAAACCCAGGTCCGTCGTCTTCGATTGTAATATACATCCTGTTGTTTTTTGTATAAAAATCCACTCTAATATTACCGATGATTCCATCAGTATCTGGAGTATTACTCTCCGTGACCGCATTTATGGCATTTTGCAGAATATTCATCATGACCTGATTTATTTGACTCTGGTCAAAATTACACAGAAAAGTCTGCGCTTCATAGTTTTGAACGAACTTGATTTTCTTATTGGCATTCGATTGTATAAACACAGCTTCTTTCAGGACCCTGATTATATCCGATTTTTCCATCTTAGGCGCCGGCATTCTCGCAAAATCGGAAAATTCTTTGACTAAGTTTCCGATACAGTTAACCTGCCTTATGATCGTATCGACACAAGAATCGAAGATTTCTGGAGAAGTCGTTATTTCCCTGCGATATCTATTTTTTAGGCGTTCAGCTGAGAGCTGGATGGGAGTCAGAGGATTTTTTATTTCGTGAGCAATTTTGCGGGCAATATCTCTCCAGGCATTTTGTTTATTCGAGATTATCAGTTGCTGCTTCTGCTGCTCGAGTTTAGATATCATATTATTAAATGTCAAAATCAGAGTATCCCACTCATTATTGAATTTCTTCGAAATAACTTGAGCATCATATGACCCCGATCCGACATTTTTGGTAGCAATTATCAATTTATTCACTGGCTTCAAAATCCAATTCGCAAATATTATACCAACAAAAATGGAAAGCAAGAGGAGCAGTGCAGCAACCACTGAAAAGAATGCTATGAACGTAAATTTGAGGCCGGCCCTTTGTGTCGCCAGATTTGCATACTCCATCACGGCTACCTTCGTTTTATGCTTATGATCGAGGACGATTGGGTCGATTCCGGTTGATGCGATGAGGTATATCCCGAGCTCGGAGTTCACCATCTGTGCGGCCATAACACACGACTCAGTTTCCCAAGAAAGAACGTTTCCCTTTTCGAGATGAGCAACTTCTTTCGGCAAATTTTCGAGATACGCCGGTAGCGAGACTGGGGATTTAGCTAAGACAGTAAAGTTATAACCGTTGGCCGACATCACCACAGCAGCCTCGATTTTTAGTCTGGATGTTTCTTCCTCTAGAATTTCCTCAATTTTTTCAGTATCGATAATAAAACCGTTAGTACATCTTTCGATTCGTTCTCCGACTCCATTTACAAAATTTTCCATCGTTACCTTCATATCATTCACGTAAATCGAGGCAACGTGATTGGCATTATCTATGGCGTTTTTGATTGGAGATTTGAACAGATTATCAATCCCGACATTAAAGAATAAAACGGCGAACACGAAAATACAGCTAGTCGGGATGATTGTCCCACAGGAAAATAAAATCATAATTTGCTTATGGAATCTATTGCCCTTTTGCTTTAAATTTCTCAATTTCAGGAGCCGTTTAATTTGGCTTAAAACCATCAGTGCGCCCACCGAAATCAGAACGATATCGATGTATAAGATCAATAAGAGCCAACTCGAATTTAATGAATTCTTCGATTTCGTTAGAATTATGTATGTAATGTAAAAGCATAAAACGGTTGCGACTGCGATATAAAAAGGGAAACGTTTTTTCGTTTGATATGGTTGCAGGCGCAACGATGCCGGGGTTCGACGGGCTGGATCTGGACAGGTTGAGCGGTTTGGCACATGGGAATCTCTTTTCAAAAAAAGGACGAAAACGTCTCAGGCATAGGCTGG
>JAITFF010000029.1 GCA_031281515.1 Holosporales bacterium
CTCGCATAAACATCCGAAGAACAACTATCGGTAATAAAAATGCTACACAGTAAATTACAGCGTCGGCTTTGACATTTTTCAGATTATCTCGCAGGAGACTGAAATTTTCTAGGATCCCCTGTGTTGATTGCACAGAATCGATTCCCAACATATATTGCAACTGGTTAAGGATAATCGCTACAAGAACATAGCAAGAAATTGCGGCAATAAATGCGTATGATATATGTTTTAAAATGCTACTCATCCTGGAAATACCAAATAAAACCAGCATCGCCGAGGCAAATACGGCAGTAAATAGAAGCCCCTTGTACTGATACCTCGCCAGTATATCAAAAGTAATGACGCAAAGCGGCAAGGAAACATAGGCTATCTGATATTTTGATCCACCAAAAACGGCAGAAACAGCCGCCGCCACAGCACACGAAATTACGCCTTGAATCGGGGACTCACCACAAAAAAATGCCAAAGAAAATGCAATTGGAAATAACAGTAAAAAGATCTTAAATCCGGCAAAAATATCATTCAGAAAGAAGCCGAATGAATATCGATCAGCGTATAAATTCAACAGAGACGGACACATCCCGACCCTCCTGATAACGCTAAGCTGATTCGAAAATCTTCGACCTATTTTCACGTTTTAACAGCATAGAACGTAGGATCTCCTTAAATCACCATCGGATCGTTGGCGCAGTATCAACCCACCTATTTCCAAAGATCTCAAAAGGAAGTCCACATTATCCCCTTCTCGGGATTCTACGATCAAATAGTTAATTATTCGTTTATTATTAACAATAATGCATTCTTAATATCAATTTATACGAATGCCGATGAATTACACAAATATTCGAATTGAACACATCAGTCATCTTCACGATTTTTTTAATCTGGAACAAAAAATTATTCCAGAAGTAATGACAATGCATAATAAATATAACAACAGAATAGAGCCAAAAAGCTCAGTACGATCGCTGATCATCGCGGCACCTGTATTACGATAACCTGCGAATTTGTAAATGGAAATCAGGAAGAGTGCGATCCCAGCGAAAATCGGAGGCAACACGGCACTGTATTTAGCGTGAGTTTTCCGGTAACTAGACATACGGCTTACCAAAAGAAAAACCGAGCACAATGACGCATATAAAACCGCCATTCCAATGCCAATACACGTCTTTCCAAATGATATAACGATTCCTGACAGCAAAATTGCTGCCGTCAAGAAATTTGAGACGGCCGCTCTCTGATGGTCACTCATGACTGCGAACAGGGCAAATAAAACCGTCCCACAGGAAAGCAAAATTAGTAAAATGGTATCATGGCTAATTGTCGATAATTCCGGCATCCAACAGGTACTCCTTCTTTTCCACCCATTTTTTCCGCACCTTCACAAAAATCCTGAGTTCCAGTTTCTTTTTATTGAGAAGACTCTTCATATCTAACCCAGCCATTTCCCTTATAATTCTTATCATTTTCCCTTCATGGCCAATCACGATCGGTTTCTGAGAATCTTTCATGACAACAATCGCCTGGTGTATTTTAGCTTTTTTCTCTGTTTCCGCAAAGAATTCAGTTTCAACATAGGCACTGTATGGTAGTTCATTACTCAACATCAGGAATAATTTCTCTCTCGTTATTTCTGATAACCTAAATTTCATATCGGCATCGGTCGATTGATGATCCCCAAAAAGCCACGGACCTTCCGTCGCCATTCCTTTTAAATATTCAACGAGATCGGTGACCCCGTCACCAATGAAGGCAGATATCATGAAGATTTTATCTATACAAGCGAATTTGCTCAATAAACTAGCGATCTTCAAAATATTCTCTTTCTTCGCTATATCTACCTTATTAATTGCAACGACGACTCTACGCCTAGCCTTTTCCATTTTTTCAAGAAAGCCGACGGATGGCTCAAGATTTGTGACCGTGGAATCGATCAACAGTAAAATTAAATCTGAATCTCTGGACGATTTCCAAAAATTGGAGGAAATTATACTCTCCAGCTTCGACAATCTCCGCTCCCCATCGAAAAAAAAACCGGGAGTATCCGTAAAAACGAGCTGAACCTCTCCGAAGTTCGCGATCCCTCTGATCCGTCGCCTCGTCGTCTGAACCTTCGGAGATACGATCGAAATCTTTTCTCCGACGATCAGATTAACGAGGGTAGACTTCCCGGAGTTCGGTACCCCGACGATAGCGACGAAGAGGTTCCTCCTTACGTCATTAGCCATCCAGGACGTCTTCTCTGTAGTTTTTCTCCATTCTTTCTCGTTTTTCCTGCGCCTCTAAGCAAAGGGTCGCGACCGGCCTCGCCTCAAGCCTTTTAAGGCCGATCGGCTTCCCAGTTTCTTCGCAATATCCATACGTACCAGCGTCAATCCGAGAAATCGCATCATCAATTTTATGGATCAACTTCCTAGCCCGATCTTTTGTCCTGAGATCGACTGATTGAATCATCGTATTACAGGCGGAATCAATCAGATCGGGCTCGGTAGACATTTCGATGAACATAGTCCTCGCCTCTCCGGCCTCCCTGATAAGCTCCATCTTCCAATTCAGCAGCTTTCCCCTGAAATACTCCAGCTGCTCATCCGTTAGGTAATGTCCATCGTCCTTCCCCACGACTAACCCCCCATCGACACACGAAAAACCATCCAAATATTATACAGCAAAAAAAAAATCTCGCACCTTACATTTTTTGTTGAAACCTAAGCTGAAAAAACCCACCCGAAGAGGACTCCGGGCGGGCGGTAAGACTGGTCTCCTTTGGTTCTATTAATTAACCCTGAATACTGCTCCAGCCTTAAGTTTGTGGTATTCGTAGCCGATTTTAGCCCCTGCCTTCGCAGTATCCACTATATTCGTCTTGAAGCCATAGTTATACTCCACTAACAAATCGATATCCGAGGTGACCTGATACCTCACACCTGCTCCAACGATCGGTGTAAACTTTGTCTTGCTGTGAGCTTTCAATATTTTGCCCATCGTCGAATCAAACACCTGCGTGTCGATCGGAGTCTTAGCGTTTTTCGCGTTGTATGCATCGGCGATCTTCTTCAGACCGGCCGCTGGTTCGAGGATAGCCTTTAACGCCGATGTGTCAACCTTATACTTGTTGAAGCCAGCTCCGACCGTGAAGTATACCTCGACCTGCGGAGCAAACATATAGCCTACCCTTGGCTTCAGAGAAACTCCCCACTGCCTGCTGACCGTGATACCATCCGAGCCTGTCTTATTCGCGCTGTCGCGGATTTTTATCTTGCCTCCGGCGCAAACCTCGGCCTCAAGCTCGATTCCGAGCATGGCGTCGCACGTCCTGTGATCGAATCCCGCTATGAAGCCGAACCCAAACCCTGTCGCCTTCTTGCTGATCTGGTTGCTATTGCTGAAGCCTAGCGTCGCGAATGCGGAATCTAGCGACTTCGTTCCAAAATTAGTTAGATTTGTTGCAATGACGGCCGCGTCTGTTAAGGCCTCTTTCTTGTCTGCAGCTTTGTAGAAAATCGTTAAGATCGCGGGATCCGTGCTGTCTTTCACTGCGTCTCTGTAGGTGGTGATCAGCCGAGTCCTTGCTTCCACAGAGTCCAGATACGGCTTGACTGCGGCCACCGCCTTATCTTTGTAGTCCTCACTCAACTCCTCCTCGAAAGTCACAATCGGTACTGCCGGATTCCCCGCATTGATATGGAAGTCGTCGAAAAGGGTTTGCTGTGGGATATCCTCTAACAACGTGGCCAGCTTCCCCTCTTTGATGAGATTAGTCACTGCTGTTTTAAATAAACCTGTCAAATCATCTCTTTCGTACCTTCTGAATAACCGATCTGCAGCTGGGTTCCCGGCGACCCCGGCCGGATCGTCCGGGTCGGCGAGGAGAAGCTCAGACTGCTCCAGCGTCGGATCGGCCTGCACCAGGAGACGGATAGCACCGACAATCCATTGATTCTCAGCGCCGGCGTTGGCGGGAGCATTTAGGATAGCTAGTAATGAGCCTATCGGATAACCTCCTCCGTTAGCAGGCGCGGGGAAAGCTACTTGGCGGACTAATTGCTGCACGCAATGATAATATGCGTCCACCGCATCTTCTATGACCTTTCCTATGGCCGTGACCTGATCCTCTAACGGTTTCTCCTGTGCCGCGACCGCCTTGACGCTCTCGTTCAACTTGGCCACCAGTGGTTCAACACACGCGGCGGCTTTTTTCTTCAAATTCTCCTTGTCCACCTGCACCGTAGCCTTCCCGAAGTTTGCTCCGATCGCAGCTCCAACATAAAAGCCGCCTGGAGAGCAGTTTGCCGCCTGAGCTGACGGCAACGCCGCCAAAGCAACCACAGAGCTCGTCAGGTATTTTGCTTTATTGATCATATTTTCTTCCTCTTCCTGGTTATTGAACTAAAGTCTTCTGAGTGAGAGTCTACCCGAATTGGTTAACTGTGTTAACCTTTTGGTTGGTACCGGGAACAAAATTCGATCAAACCTGTGACTTTATCGACACTACGAGATCGTCTAAACCCTGCCCAGTTGATCAATTCACATAAAATTCGGGGGCGGGGGTTTTTAGGCCTCCGCCCCTGATGGTCATGGGGGTTATTCTCTGTGACGTCCGCGTTTTAGTTAATCTTAAACACCGCGCCAGCCTTGATCTTGTGGTATTGGTAACTAACTTTGGCGCCGGCTGT
>JAITFF010000002.1 GCA_031281515.1 Holosporales bacterium
CCTCCTAACAAATATAGTTCACACTTACCAGCAAAACGAACGAACGCGCCCTTAAATAGGCTTCGTTCGTTTTGCTTCCTACTTTACCACATCTGTCAGTTTAACTCTTGTCTTTTACAAATTTCGTTGACCACAGCCACAGCAGGCACGTAGCATGAATCTATTGGGAGGAATTAATTGGGGAGGAATCAATGATGAGATTGAAAAATCCATTATGCCTCGTAATTTGTTTAGCGATGCTAGGAATCAGTGGGCCTGGAGTTACAGAAGCAGGGCAGGGCAATCCTACTGGTCGGAGAGCTTATCGTCAGTTTACTGAGATTGAGGATGATCTTATACTACAGTTGGTTGGTGAGCAAAAGAACTTGGGTGCACCTATAGATTGGACAGTCATTAGTGGAGCCTTAGACGGCCGTACGGCTAGGCAGTGTCGCGAAAGGTACAAAAATTTTCTGAACCCAGAAAGCCCGAGAAACCTAAGCTGGACAGACGAGGAAATTGAGTTTGTGCGAGATAGGTCTGGATCTCCAGTCAGGCTACTTCAAATGGATTTGCTGCGAAAGTTTGGAATTTCGAGACCACTCGGAGAAATACGGAGGTACACCAGGGCGAAGAGAAGGCCGGCTCCAGTAAGAACCCAGGTTGTAGCTCTCCCGGTTTCTGCAGTATTACCTGAGGTTTCACATCCTTTCTCTTTCGGATTTCTGCCTGGTTTTTCACTTTCTCAATTAATTCCATTACCGCCGAACAGCCCTACACCGCCTGCCGACGCTTTCACGAGATCAGGTGAATCTTATTTGTCCTCGGATCCTGAGCAACAAGCTAGTACACCAACCGAAGATCCATTTGATTCAGATTCGTATAATTCATCTTACTGAAAAGTTAAGCTTTTCTTTAATGTGCCCCATGTGGTCTTTTCATATCCATTGGGGCACCAGAGTGTGTTACTTTATGAAGAACTAATTACGCCGATGATACAAGTAGATTCTCTGCAATCAGCTCTGCGCTCAGTGTTTACTTCCAAAAACTCTTATTCTGAAGCCATACCTAAACGATACGTGCTAGAAACATATGAGGTTCCGAAAAAGTCCAATTAAAAAAGCTTCTTATGCTGTGCAAATCTTAAGGATTTGCAGTGTTTCTTATGTGAGGTTGGAGTTAACCCAGCGCCTTCCTCAAGATCTCGTTGATGATCTCGGGATTTCCCTTCCCTTGCAGAGCCTTCATACATTGCCCAACAAAAAATCCGAACAGCTGTTGTTTCCCTGATTTATATTCATCTACTTGGTTTGGGTTCTTTGCAATGACTTCCTCAACAACTTTCTTGATTATCGAATCATCTCGAATCTGGGTCAATCCCTGATCGGTAACTATCTTTAGGGGATTTTCATTGCTTTCTACCATCCTCGCAAAAACTGACTTCGCGATATTACCAGAAATTGTCTTATTTAGAATGAGGTCAACTAATTCGCCGATATACTCGATTGGGAATGCAAGTTCATCAATATTTTTCCCACTTTTATTTAAAAACGCAAACAATTCTCCAGTAATCCAATTTGCGATTAATCTGGGCGACTCCTTGAACTTGGATGCAGAGACTGCCTTTTCAAAATACCGGGCCGTTACCATGTCTTCGGTCAGTATGGCCGCATCAGACTCTGGCAGGCCATATTCCATGATAAATCTGGCCCTCTTAGCATCTGGCAGCTCTGGAAGACCTCCCATAATTTTCGCGATTCGTTCATCCGTTAGTATTACTGGCCTCAAGTCTGGATCTGGAAAATACCGATAATCGTCGGAATTTTCCTTTGTTCTCATCGGACGGGTTTCCCCAGTTCCAGCATCAAACAGTCTAGTCTCCTGGATTATTTCCTCTCCGCTCTCCCTTGCCATTATCTGTCGTTCAGCTTCGTAATTCAGGGCCTGACCGAGGAATCTGATTGAATTAATATTTTTGATCTCGACCCTATTTCCAAAAGGTTCACCTGGTCTCCTGATCGAGATGTTAGCATCCACCCTGAGATTGCCCCTTTCCATATTACAATCGCACGTTTCAATATATCGAAGAATTGTTCGCAATTTTTTAACGTACTGCATCGCCTCGTCCGATGACCTCATATCTGGCCTCGAAACGATTTCCATGAGTGGAATACCAGACCTGTTCAAATCGATGTACGAAGACTCTGGAGATAAATCATGAATACTCTTGCCGGCATCCTGTTCGATATGAATTCTTTCGATATTAATACGTTTTGTCGACGGACCATTTGGTAGATCAATATCGATATAGCCATTCGTTACGATCGGAAAATATAGCTGGGATATTTGATATCCGGCCGGCAGATCCGGATAAAAATAATTTTTCCTATCAAACCTTGAGATTTTATTAATCGTCCCGTTAATACTGAGACCTGTCTTTATCGCGAGATCGATGGCGGCAGTATTCAGGACCGGCAACGTCCCCGGCATCGCTGCATCATAAAACGAAACCTGCGAATTCGGGTCAGATCCAAAATCGGTCGGGCTCCCGCTAAATAACTTAGATTTCGTGGAAATCTGCGCATGAACCTCAAGACCGATGACGGTTTCCCATCCATCGCTACGATAGCCATCAGCTCCCGGAGCCTGTGAGACTTGTGTCAGATCCTCGGTAAAGTGCTGATTCTCTTTACGGCGCAGAGCTGATCTTCCCATTTTAACCCATGTCCTCCATCAGTACTGCCTTCTTTAATTCTCCAAAATTTGCGCACTTTTCGAGGACGTGAGCTATACGTAGCAAAATTTCTTCCTGGAATTTGTCCCCAATCAACTGAACCCCCATCGGCAGGCCATCACCCGATAACCCGGCCGGGATCGAAATTCCGGGGAGACCAGCTATGTTAGCCGTGACCGTAAAGACATCGTTTAAATACATTTCGACGGGAGTCATCTTATCGGATTCCTCCACACTGAAGGCCGGTGTTGGAGTCGTCATCGATAGGATAGCATCAACCCTTGAAAATGCATTATCTCTAAAATCGTTGCTAATCATCTTCCTGATTTTCAAGGCCTTCGAATAATACGCATCATAATAGCCGGCCGATAACACGTACGTTCCAGCCAGGATCCGCCGTTTTACCTCTTCACCAAACCCTTCGGATCTGGATCTCACGAAAAGCTCTTCCATCGTACGACAGCCTTCAGCACGATATCCGTATCTTACGCCGTCATATCTCGCGAGATTAGACGAGGCTTCGGCCGGAGCAATGATATAGTATGCCGGCAGAGAATATGGGACAGTTTTAAGCGATAAATCAACCAGTTCACAGCCGCTATCTTTAAGCCAACTACAGGTTTTTTCGATCAGTGCCAAATTTTCCTGGGAAAGTCCGGACATAAATTCAGAAACGAGACCGATTCTTAACCCCTTGATCGATTGGCCTATTACTTTCTGATAATCTGGGATGTCGATATTCTCTGATGTCGAATCCTTTGGGTCGTATCCAGCCATAGATTTCAGCATAATAGCGGCATCTTCGACGGTCTTCGTGATGGGGCCAGCCTGATCAAGGGATGAGGCAAAGGCTATCATTCCCCATCTCGAGCAAAGGCCATAGGTCGGCTTGATTCCAACGAGTCCAGCAAATGAGGCTGGTTGCCGAATTGAGCCACCAGTATCCGATCCCGTCGCGGCCACGCATAAATCGGAGGAAACGGCCGATGCGGAACCTCCGGATGACCCTCCAGGTACCAACTTGACGGATGGATTGGATTTTTTCCTGAACGGAAGGAAACAATGGCCAAAGTAACTCGTGACATTGGCTGAACCCATCGCGAACTCGTCCATGTTCGTTTTTCCGAGGAAGACGGCCCCATCATCCAATAAGTTCTGAGTGACCGTCGATTCATAGCCAGGAACAAAGTCGCTGAGGATTCTTGAGCAAGCCGTCGTCCGCATTCCATTAGTGCAAAACAAGTCTTTAACAGCAATCGGAATTCCAAGGAGAGGCATATTAATCCCGCCAGCAATCTTTTCGTCTGCTTTCCGAGCGGAGAATAAACTTTTCTCTCGATCTATCGTAACGAAAGCGTTTAAATCTGAATTTCGCTCTATCCTATCGAGATAATACTCAGTCAATTCGAAAGAGCTAAACTCCCCAGCAGCAAGACCTCTACGCGCCGCCGATATCGTTAAATCTTTCTTCATTTCGTAAGCAAATTTTAACATCTCGAGACACAGCGAGACGATATCACATAATTCTTGTCGAATGAAAGAACAACGACATCATGTTCATCGTTATCACATTAATCTCAATCAGAGTTATCAAAATTCGGATAAAATCCATACTTCGCGCTGAATTCACTGTACTCACGAAACGTCAAGATCTATGCTGAGCCGTATTTTTGTCGATATATAAGCCAGTAATGCTTGAGAAAAAGATAATTTGCTTCATTTTGAAGCTGTCACTAATTTTATTAGCTGCATGCGAAAATGTCGAAAAACCTCATGAAAAGGATGCATCTCCCGAAATTGCTACTCATGGCGAGGCGGCTCAGGAATTCTATACCGGGACACAACGAGATAGATCGAGCGAGCATGCCACGGCCCGTGGAGTTTACGTAGGGGCCTCCGACGATATCCTGAAACGACTCGCAGACATGAAGAAATTTGGCGTCAACGCAGTCGTAATCGACGTGAAGAATGAATTCGGGGATATAACTTGCGACCTAGACTTACCATCGTTATATAAGAAATCAATTCGAATACATAATATCGGTAAGACCATCGCGACCCTTCGAAGCATGGGGATATATACGATTGCTAGAATAATAACGTTCAGAGATCAATACGCAGTCTCAGCGTTTGATGGGTTTGCTGTCAGAAACAAGGATGGATCGATCTTAGTCGATAGAGAAAAATCTTCTTGGCTTAATCCATACAATAAAAAGGTATGGGACTATGTTATCCAAGTCGCTAAGGCCGCCGCCAAGATTGGATTCAATGAGATTCAATTTGACTACGTTAGATTCTCGTCATATAAAAATCCAGATATAGATCTGGGGCCGCAATCTAAATCCATTTCTAGAACAGAAATTATCAGTAAATTCCTGGATTACGCTGTTCGAATACTGCATCCATTGGGCGTAAAAATTTCAGTAGACGTGTTCGGGTGTATCATTCCAGGAAGCTTAGGAGAAGACACCGAACTTGCCACCCAAAGAACCGGGCAAGATTGGAATAAGATCGTCAAAATAGTGGATTACATATGCCCGATGATTTATCCATCACATTGGACCATAAACTCCATGAATATCAAATATCCGGATCATGAACCATATAAAATTATCAATTCCTCACTGCAATTAGCAGTCAAGGCCACAGAATCGACGAAAGATGCTCGAGCGATCATCAGACCGTGGTTACAGGCATTTACAGCAAACTGGCTCCCACCAAAAGTGTATATGACTTACTCGAAAAAGCAGATTAATGAACAGCTTTTGGCCACCACAGATGCTGGAATTAATGGATGGTGTTTTTGGAATCCCTCAGCAAGGTATGCTGCATTTGCCTGGTAATGAGATGCCTCCCTCCATCGTTTTTTCCCAAAATGTAGTTAGGTATTCTTTGGCGTAGCGGGTGTATACTGTCGCGGTGTGACGCCCGTGCTCATGGATTATGCTTAAGAAATTTATAGAGGCATATAATGCATACAAAATTAATATCATGCAGCGCAGTATTTTCTACAGGTTTTCCCTTGAAAAGCGCGGCGGTATTTTAAATCCAGATAAATTCCTGACGGATCCCTGGTCCGGAAATCCTGCGATTGGGAAGGATATCCTCAATAACATCGTCTGGAAATCTGGGGGGGAATCTGATCTGATGGCGCTCCTAGCAAGTAGTACGGATGACGAATTTGCTTATAGTTTCGCCTGGATTAGGCATCTTCAAGCCGTCGGCGGGAACGGAAGTATGAGGCTTACCCGCAGCTTTATCCTGACATTCATAAATAATTACAGAAAGACGAAAGCATTTTGGCTGCACTTAAATAGCTGGTCGATACCAATTATCGGAGAACGGCTTGTCAATTGGATGTTTTCTTACTCTTTTTTCGCTTCTGGATCAAATGATTCGTTCCAAAAAATTGTGTTATCATCAATCGTGGAGCAATTTTCTCATCTGTGGAAATGTTACGGTGCTGAACCGAATGAATATGCCCGTCTGACCGCTCTAAAGGCAATCGTAGCCTGCCTTTGTTCGATGCAAAATGCTCAGCCCGCCAAAATTAGAAAAGCAATAAGAGAAATCAAAGGAATCACGGAAAACTGCCTCGATTCAACTGGGATGGTGATAAACCGCAATCCGGAAGATCAATTTAATATGTTCAAGAACCTCATCGAGATAAGATTTGTCTCAAAAAACGCCGGAATAGAACTATCCAAGCAGATTTTTGTCGACGCTTTAGCAAAGATGGCGGCGTGTCTCAGATACCTTAGACTCGGAGACGGAAAACTTTCGAACCTCATCGGAAACGGCGGATACCTATCGAGTCAGGGGCTGACTCCAACCCGGCAGATGATTGATACGGCTCTGTCGGTCGTCGAGTCAAAAAATAGTGGTCCTGTCACGATTTCTGGCTTCACAAGATTGGCGACTAAAAAAATTATCCTGATAGTGAATACGAAGCCTTGCCACTTGAGATCCCAATTTCACAATCCATCAGAACCTGGCCTTAATATTTTCGATTTCGAAGCGAGCTTTGGACTATGCAGAATGATCAACAGGGCCGATATTACCATGTTATTTAACGGACTTCGTATCAAGATCGGGAAAAGCGCGAAGTATATATCTCAAATCAAGCACGAAAGAGGAGAGTTGCATTTTGAGGGAGAGGTTCAACAACGAAGTAGATATTTCGATTTTAATGTTCAAAGAAAAATCGCGATTAATCTTAAGTCGGAGAAAATAAGGGGCCTGGATACCGCCCAAGCATCGGCCCCTTTTCAGGCATTTCCCAGATTCGTTTTCGATCGACAAACGACAATAAAAGAAATACACTCACGAAGTGTGTTGATAATGCACGGGAATTCGGGATATATCCTCAGTATTTATCAGCGGTCGCAAGATTGCGAATTATCCATTGGGCAACACTCAGCTAATTCCCTCCCTACCGTGGAAATCTGCTATCCGGCAACGAATATATGTGACGTACAAATAGCCTGGGCCATCGAGTCAACTCCGTAATCCTCGATCACATCAACTCCTCATTTTTTCGCGGCTTGTTAACGCTGAATTTCTCTGATAGAATCCACACCTATCATTCTGCTAATTATTCGATACCTCTTTAAACAGATAACAATGTTTTATAGCCTTATCTACAAATTTTACGGTTCAGATTTTCCATTTTGTCACATCTTTAAG
>JAITFF010000012.1 GCA_031281515.1 Holosporales bacterium
ATGGAGAAGTGAGATGAAAAAGTATTTACTTCACGTGCTATTCCTTCTGGCCCTGGAAGTGCAGTCCGGGAAATCTGCTACTGATGTCCCAACTCTCGGGCCAGCCGCAACTTTTTACACATCATCGTATTTTAAGGGGGCAATGATTGGAGCCACGGCCGCGGCTGGCGCTATTTATATTGCCAAAAAATCCTGCGATAAGAATGATCAAATGGGAGCAGGGCCATTTGTGTATGTTGGGGCGCTAGTTGGCGGCGTACTCGGCGGGTGTTTTGCTGGAGAAAACACAGTCTCAACCAAATCTCCATCCAGTGCTTCTCCCAGCTTTATCGAGAGGATGCCAAACGTCCTTCAAGGATTGGTCATGGGAGCCGATATTGGAACTAAATGCGCTGAAGTGGGAAGATTCCTTAGTAGATCCGAGAAATATGGGAATGGACCTGCTGGCCATCCCATGGTGGCTGCCCAAGTCCTTGCCACTTCATTGATTGTCGGGTACAGCGCCCTATTGGGGGCTGAGACACTCGGGAAGCGACAGGAAGGCAACTTGTGAAGTAGGTGTGAGCACAGAAGAGCAGAGCACTTAGACGTCCGTGATATCCCTACACAATATGGGACTATACATCTAAGAACTAATTTCTGTTCGGAATGGAGGAATTTGGCAAATTATCCTGAACTGGCTATCGTCCTCGCGTCTTGAGATCGATAGTCTTCCTCCGTGGAGTCTGACGATATTATTCGCCAGGATTATCCCGAATTCTGCTGGATCGGTAGCCTTGCCGATCGTATACAAATTCCTTAAAGACTGCTGGAGAAGTTGAATTTCGTCTTCAGGGAGCTGCGAGCTAGCAATCTCAATAATCAATTCGAGCTCATTCTCTGTGGTTCGATTCGTCGAGATCGTAATCCCGATTTCATCCTTTGTATTCATTCTAACCGCACGTATCAATATTTGAAAAATGGCCTGCTTCATCGCATCCTCGTCGATGAGGATAACCGTTTCTTCACTATCATTCGAATCAAGAGCAGAATGTATTGCTACTCTTGTTCCCAGAGTTCTTTCACTAAAAAATTCTATCGAACTTCTTATAAAATCTGAAACGAGTACTTCCTTGCAATTCAGAGCGGCTTTCCCGGCCTCGAAACTAGATAGATCTGTCAGTGTTTCAATAATTTCATCCAATTTTTTGGCGGAATCGACAATTCCCTGAAAATATCTTAATTGCTTATCATTTATTTCTCCAAAATACTTTTTCCCCAATATATCGGCGAATCCCATGATCGTATTCAGTGGTCCCCGTAAGGCCAGCGAAATATTAGAGATTAGTCGTTCCTTCAGCTGATCCACTCTGGATATAATCTCCGTTTTTTCTGCGAGTGTTTTTTCCAGGTTAGCCAGATCTGTCGCGTCAAAAAAACGGACTAGGTGAAATCCGTCTGGCAGTGGTACATAGCTGTAGTTGATGGTCTTGCCGTTTGATAACGAAGTGGTCGAAGAAAATTTAACCCTCTGAACTGCTGTGTTTATCAGGTCTTCGGCGAATTTCTCTGCTTCCGTCGTCGATTCGAAACATCCCATCGACATCACAAAGAAATCTTGCACATGGATCCCGACCACGACTGCCGTTTCACTTACATTCCAAATAGCCTTAACCGCCGGGTTCGTCATTCTAATTCGGATATCAACACCAAACACGATGACTCCTTCCCTCAGGTGCCCGAGAGTCTCGCGCTGAACGGCCGAAATGGAATGTACCTCCCGCTCGAGGGCGACTCTATCCGAAATATCCTCACATATAACGATGAGACCTCCACCACGATTCGGCGAGATGCTGATATTCATAAATTTTCCATTCTTTAGGTGTAGCGAGGTATGGTAGGGTTCTATAATATTCAGGAACAATTGTTTAAATTGTTCTTTGTAGTCAACACTTCCATCGAAACTCACGATAGTTCCATTATCGAATAAAGGATCCAAAATCTCGGCAAACTTTTTCCCGAAATAATCTCCCTGCCAACCAGGACCGAACAATTTAATGAAAGTTTCATTGGCAAAGACCAGTTTCGTTTGTTCATCGAAGATGGCGATCGGAATCGAGATATTATTTAGGGTTTCTTCAGTCTGTTTTTTATAATTTTCATACTCTTTTTGAATGTACTCGGTCTTGGTAATATCGACAGCAAAACCTGTCGCAGGCAAGTTGTTAGCGAACGGAAGTTCAGTAACATCTAAAAATCTTCGTTCACCATTTATTACGACATGCTCACTAAATTTCTTTGGTTTTGAGGCGTGCTGATTATATCCTGCAGATGGAAAAGAGTTATACTTCGGAGTCGTCAGCAAATTCAAATTCCTTTCGATGACCGAGTTCTTTGATGTTTCGAGAGCATCAGCGTAAGTCTTGTTACAATAAGTTATGCGGAGGTTCTTATCTTTTTGCCAGATATATAGAGGGAGAGTATCCAAAATGTAATTTAGGATCCTCTCAGAATCATTGTTCTTTTGTTCATCGAGTAAAAGAATATAGGCTTTACATTCCGGATAAAAGCGCAGTCGAAGAACATATTTCCCTCCGTTTGGATGCACATAGTCTGCCATGAATTCTGTAACAGATTCCGATGAATCTGGAGATCCGATTTTTTCGATTGCAGAATTTAAGAAATCTCCAAAACTCGACTTACAGAGTTTAACGAACTGAAGTGGAGATAAAAAACTGCCCGACAAAGGACAACGCAGGAAGGATTTCAGGCGGTCAGAGACTAGGATCTCTTCCCCATCGAAAATCCAAACGGCGAAGGCAAAGGGAAGCCCGGCGAAAGCCATCTCCAACAATTCGCAACGAGAACTGTGAGAATGTTCCAATATGATGCTATGACTCTTTATCTGGAAATCATCGAGGAAATACTACCCCAATCATTCACGAAGGACCACTTCATTTTGCATGCTTCATCAAAGCCATCCTTCCACATTATCAAATGACGTTTTATATGAAATTCTGGTTAATTTAATACCTCTTCAGCAGAGATATATTCAAAATTCCGCAATTTGATCTTGGAATAGAGGTTATACGTATCCATCAAAATCGGATTGGCATTTTG
>JAITFF010000062.1 GCA_031281515.1 Holosporales bacterium
ATGATTTTTCGTTACTGGCAGGCTCTCTGTATGCATGTTAAAATATGTCTAACTAGCTTCAATCGCGGTTTATTTTGTTCAATATAGAAAACGGTAAGAAGCAATCGATCGTCCTGGCCATAGTGGCCTGTTGGATGTTTTTCTTATACTCATGTGCCATGAGGACTGAGCCCAGCGTGCTCATCGGCGATTTGTCTTCCGATTTCGGAATTTGTTCTGCTTCCATTGGTCTCATAGTATCAATCGCCTATTTTTCATACGTCTCAATGCAAATTCCGTGTGGAGTCATTGTTGACAAGTTAGGGGCGAGGTTAGTTGCATCTATTTGCTGTTTCGGCTGCTCGATTGGGGTCCTCATCTTTGGGATGGCTACCTCAGTCTGCTTTCTTGAATTGGGGCGGTTATTGATTGGATTATTTACTGCTTCTGCCTATGTTTGCTGTGGGAAGGTAGCTCGCGACCATTTCGACAGGAAGAAATATGCATTGCTTATGGGAGCCGCGAATCTAGCCGGCTGTTTGGGTGGCATCGCCGGAAGTGCTCCCATCGCATTCATTTCTTCTCAGATCGGATGGAGAAAGACGACATTCATCGCCGCAGCTATTGGTGTCCTCATATCTCTCCTCGCCCTACTCGTCATCCCCAAGAAAACCGAATCCGAAAATGTATCCGGAAGTGTATCAGAAAATGATGATGGTCTTGGGGGATATAGGACAATAATAAAAAAACCGAGAATCTGGCTCCTGGGGTTCTGTTGTGCCATTTTATACCTGCCGATTTGTGCCCTGGCTGAACTCTGGATTATCCCATTCCTTGAAGTGCGCTTTGGAATTTCCACTAAGGTGGCATCCATCGGAGCGATTACAATATTCGTCGGCTCTGCGGCTGGAGGCATGTTATCCGCCTGGATCGCAGAAAAGGTTAATAGTTGTAGGAAGGTTATCATTCCATGCTCCATTCTTGTTATTTGGGCCCTCTGGACAGCTCTTTTCAGCGACTCGATCGACTACGCCTGGTGCATATTCTTCTTGATGGTGAGTGGCATTCTGTCGGCCTCCAACATCCTGGCTTATCCGATAGTCTGCAGCGTCATCCCAGATAGATACAGCGGAACAGCCGTTGGATTCATGAATACTCTCATCATGCTTAGTGGCATCATTTTTCAGCCTCTACTGGGCAAATTGCTGGATTTCTTCAGGAATGGACTGATAGATAATGCCGGGCATCCGATCTATACGGTCATTACATATCGCAGTGCCTTTTTATTCATTATAATCGGAGCCATTTTCGCCGGAATTGCTGTATTTTTTATTGATGATGCTAAATTCATAAGACGAAAGGAGTAAGTTTTTGGCGAAACATATTCCAAGAATTTATTGCGCAGATATGGAGCGAGAACCCATTGAACTACCGGAAGACTGTTATCTTCACATATCATTCATCCTAAAACTGAAGCCTGGAGCAGAAGTAATCGTCTTCAATAGAGAATCTGGAGAATGGTCGTGTATTATCGATTCCGTTTCAAGGCATTCAATAACCGTGCGAAAGGAACGCCTTTTGCAAAAGCATCTACCTGAACAGCAAAAACTTGGATTAGCCTTTTGCCCGATCAAACCACATAACACCGGCCTAATCATCGAAAAGTGCACAGAGCTTGGAGTAACCGATTTCTGGCCGATTATATCTAAATTTACGAATTCCACGTTCAAATTTGACAAAATGAAGATGATCGCGAAGGGAGCTGTCGAGCAGTGCGGAAGACTCGACATGCCGACACTGCATCGAGAAATTTCATTTGAAAATTTTGTGAATGCATTACCATTCGATTTTTTGTGGATTTCCGCATTAGAACGACTGAGAGAAAGGTCTCAATCGATTCTGGATATCGATACATCAAACAGGAATTGTGGGTTTATAGTTGGCCCAGAGGGCGGATTTTCTGAGATCGAAAGGAGCCGATTGCTGGAGGCTACTTTACCGATCACCTTAGCTACCAACGTTTTGAGATCTGAAACTGCCGCCATAGCCTGCATCGCTAGCGCCATTTCAAAATCTGTGTAAAAAAAAGATGTTTTAGTTTATTATGTCTGCGCTGGCTTGTAGCCTATCCATTTATATTTGGATGAACTACTTCGATTACTTCTCAATCAGGTGAATTTTTGGGTAGAATAAAATTCCTCAGCAATAAACTAGTTAACCAAATTGCTGCTGGAGAAATAGTCGAAAGACCATGTGCGGCCCTCAAAGAAATCGTTGAAAATTCGATTGACGCGAATGCAAAAAATATCAAAATCTTCTTGAAGCGTGGCGGGAAAGAAAAAATTGTGGTTGAAGATGATGGAGATGGTTTGTTATACGATGACCTGCCGATGTGTATCCAACGTCACGCAACATCGAAACTAAGTGGCACAAATTTATTCGAGGTTAAGAGTTACGGATTTAGGGGGGAAGCCTTGCCCTCGATTGCCGCCGTCAGCAATTTTTCAATCGAATCCAATGGATATGGAATAACAGTAAATTTTTCTGAAATATCTGATGTTTTCCCATCGAAAATTACTCAAGGCACCGTCGTCACAATTGAAAGTTTATTTAATCAACTCCCGGCTCGCTTAAAATTCCTGAGATCTGATACGGCAGAATTATCGGCCTGCGTATCGGCAATCCAAAATTTTGCCATCATAAATGATGGGATCAATTTCACGTTGAGATCTGAGGATCGCAATATACTATCCTTTCAATCTGAATCGATCGAGAGCAGGATAGCGAGCGTTTTCGGATCCGAAATGTTCGAGAGATCGGTTTATTTCACAGAATCGGACGGTACAATTTCTGTACAGGGATACCTCTTTCATCCAACAGATAGTAAATATTCTCAGGATTTTCAAAGGATATTTGTAAACAGTCGGCTCGTTAAGGACAGGACAATATCAGGAGCCCTCCGGAGCGCATTCCGAGATTTGATACCGAGTGGTCGCTTCGCGGCGGCCATTCTCTTCATCGAGATAGATCCATTTTATGTCGATGTTAATGTCTCTCCCACAAAATCTGAAATCCGTTTCCGAGATGTGAAATATGCTCAGAATATGGTAACCAACTCCATTAAAAAAAATCTAAAGAAGTTCGATAGGATTGCGCTCGATGACGCTGGAACTCTAGCT
>JAITFF010000035.1 GCA_031281515.1 Holosporales bacterium
GCTAATAAAAACAGCATTAGTATTCCCAGCACAAAGACAAATTTAACAAATCTAAGTAAAAATGAGGATGCCATAGTATGGTTTGGGCATTCTTCATACTTTATGCAAATCGAAGGGAAACGAATAGTAGTTGATCCTGTATTGAGCGATGTTTCATCGCCGGTTCCATTCTTCCCGGTTGCGTTTCGAGGGACTAATGTGTATGCACCGACTGAAATACCGGACCTCGATTACCTAATTATAACTCATGATCACTGGGATCATCTGGATTATGAAACAGTAACAAAATTAAGGGCGAAGCGAATAATTTGCCCGCTCGGAGTTGGGGCCAATTTTGAACATTGGGGATTCGATGAATCTAAGCTATTGGAGATGGATTGGTTTGATGAAGTTGTACTAGAGGACGGATTCCGCATTATCTGTTGTCCAACTCATCATTTTTCAGGTCGAAGTTTTACACGTAACAGATCTTTGTGGGGAGCATTCTTGCTCGTAGCTTCCAGCGGATTTAAGGTATACATTGGAGGGGATGGGGGGTATTGTCAGCATTTCAGGGAAATTGGCAACAAATTCGGGCCAATAGACATTGCAATCCTAGAAAATGGACAATACAACGAAAACTGGAGGCACGTTCATATGCATCCGATTGAGACAGTAATGGCTGCCGAAGATCTCCGGGCTAAGTCCCTTTTACCGGTTCACAATTCCAAATTTGCACTCTCTACTCACCCTTGGAATGAACCGCTTAATGAAATAACTCGGATATGTAAAAACAAGGGTATACATCTGATAACTCCAGTGATAGGCCAGTTAGTAAATCTTAGAGATACTGAACAGCGCTTCAACACCTGGTGGTAAATCAATTGCTATCATTTTTTTTTGCTACCAGGATCTTAGGTGGTAGACTCTCGGTGTGTTGTCGCCAAGTGCGGAATTTATGTCAAAAGCGCGGACGAGATATGTTTGCCAAGAGTGTGGAGCCATCCTGTCGAAGTGGATGGGTCATTGCGAGGTTTGCAAGGCCTGGAATTCAGTCTGCGAGGAGGTTATTCAGGATCCTGGCACGGGTGTCATCGAACCCGTCCAAGGCGATTTTTTTACTGCCCTTGGTGATGAGACTGAATCGGATTCGCCGAGGAGCTTGTCCGAAAGGCGTATCACTAAAATCTCAGAGTTAAATCGGGTTCTCGGAGGGGGCATAGTCGATGGGTCAGTGGTCCTGCTCGGTGGATCTCCAGGCATCGGGAAGTCTACCCTCCTCCTGCAGGTATTATCGGAAATTTCTGGAGTTTCCGAGTTCGTCTACATTTCTGCTGAGGAATCGATCGATCAGGTTCTACTGCGAGCTCGGAGATTAAATCTAAATAATCCACAACTGAAAATTGCTTCTTCCTCCAATATTCACCAAATTATTAACGCCCTTTCCGGGCTCAGCATTGGTTCAATCGTCATCATTGATTCAATCCAGACTATTGGATCCGAGATCATCCAATCGCCTCCAGGAAGCATTTCTCAGGTTCGATTTTGTACTCAAGAGCTCGTGAATTTCGCGAAGAAGAATACGGTGACGATAATAATCGTGGGACACATCACGAAGGATGGTGCGATAGCTGGCCCGAAGACTCTGGAGCACATGGTCGATTGCGTCCTTTATTTCGAGGGCGATAGATCTTATGACTACCGAATTTTGAAATGCGAGAAAAACCGGTATGGTCCAACAGATGAAATTGGAGTGTTTTCAATGACTGGTCACGGTTTGGAAGAGGTCTCAAATCCTTCGGCTGCCTTTTTGTCGGGGTATAATTCCGACGTTAGTGGTGTAGCCGTGTTCTCTGGAGTTGAAGGAACCCGCCCAATCCTACTCGAAATTCAGGCCCTGGTATCTCATACGAGTATCGCGATCCCGAGGCGCTCTTCCGTCGGTTTTGATGCCAATCGGCTTGCGATGCTGGTTGCCGTCCTGTCAAATCGCTGCAAACTGAATTTTGCCAACAAGGATGTTTACCTGAACGTCGCGGGCGGGCTTAAAATCACGGAACCGGCCGCTGATTTGGCCGTAGTTTCCGCGATTATTTCCTCGACTTTTCAGAAACCATTGCCTAAACAGTCCGTATTTTTTGGGGAGGTTAGTTTATCTGGTGAAATTCGACAATCTCACCTATCTTTTGCACGTATGAAAGAAGCGCAAAAACTCGGATTTGAAGAGATTTTTTGTTCGCATAAGACTGGAGATCACGATGGAGTTCCTGATGTTAAAATAAGAAAATTGAAGTCTATAAAAGAAATCTTTGGTATAATCGATATAAACAATAAGTAGCTTCCGTAGTTATTGAAGGTTTAGGTAAGTAATATTCAGGATAGACAAGCGAAGTTCGCTAGTTTAGAATACCATCTGTATCTAGCGGAGAGCGTTTAGTATCGATATGCCTCGTGTTAAAGAGAAGGCCGGGAATCACGATAAGGTTGAACCTGAGCTTGTATTCCCTCTCGTTGTTTTAAGAGATACTGTCGTTTTCCCAGAATTCGTTGTCCCCCTTTTTATTGGGCGGCAAAAATCGATAAAGGCCATAGAAGAGGCGTTTGATGGTGATCAGCGGGTTCTGTTGGTAACACAGAAAGACTCAACTCTGGATGTCGTTTTGCCGAAGGACCTGTTCGGCTTTGGAACTGTCTGCCACATAGACCAAATGATCCAGCTGACGGATGGCACCATCAAAATTCTTGTCAGTGGGCTTTACAGGGCATCGATCATCAATATCGTCGATGACGATGCTATGATGAGGGGGTCAGCCATTCCGGCAGAGACTATCGAGGATAACGCAAAGGAAATCGATGGTTTGATTCTAGCACTCCTCTCAAATTTCGAAAGTTTTTTCAAGCAGAATAAAAAACTACCGGCTGATGTATTTTCATCCGTGTCGTCTATCGAAGATGCTTCGAAATTATGTGATACAATTGCTTCATATCTACCTCTGAAGATTAGTGAACGCCAAGGAATTCTCGAGACCTTATCCGTTAAAAAGAGACTAGAAAAGCTGATATTTTTGATGGAAGAAAAATCAGAGATTGTCCTTGTCGAGAAAAAAATAAAAAATCGGGTTAAAAAGCAGGTAGAAAAAAATCAAAAAGAATACTATCTAAATGAACAACTTAAAGCGATTTATCGAGAACTTGGAGACACTGACGATTCAAGCACAGAACTGAGGGCGCTCGACGAAAAGATTAAGAAGTCGATGATGAGTAAGGAAGCGAAGGATAAAGCCGTTTCAGAGCTGAAGAAATTGCGCAATATGGCTCCGATGTCTCAGGAAAGCGGTATCATCAGGACATACATAGATTGGCTCCTGAGTATTCCATGGACTTCGGCCCCAGGCAAAGCATCGCTGAATCGGGCCGAAAAGATATTGGATCGAAGTCATTACGGTTTGGAAAAAATTAAAGAACGAATCATGGAGTACCTCGCCGTACAGAAGAGGGTCCCCAAAATGAAGGCGCAGATCATGTGTTTTGTAGGGCCTCCAGGAGTTGGTAAGACATCCCTCGGGAAGGCGATCGCAGAGGCCATTGATAAGGCATTCGTCAGGGTCGCCTTGGGTGGAGTGAATGACGAGGCTGAAATTAGGGGACATCGGAGGACTTATGTCGGAGCGATGCCAGGAAAAATAATGCAGGCCATTCGAAGGTCAAAAATTACAAATCCGGTCATTATGCTCGATGAAATCGACAAATTAGGAGCCGATTGGAGGGGAGATCCAGCGTCTGCACTCCTCGAGGTCCTGGATCCGGAACAGAATCAGGCCTTTGTGGATCATTACATCGAAATACCTTACGATCTATCTGAGGTCATGTTCATAACGACCGCCAACAGTCTCGATATTCACCCTGCTCTCTTGGATCGCATGGAGCTCATTTCGTTGACTGGGTATACCGAGGAAGAGAAATTATCAATCGCAAAGCTGCATGTCGTCCCGAAACAGATGGAGCAGAATGGCTTGAAACCTGGGGAATTAGAGATAACAGATGCTGCGGTAAACAGAATTATTTCTCGCTATACGATGGAATCAGGTGTGAGAAATTTAGAGCGTGAAATTTCTAAGATTTCCAGAAAAGTGGTCAGGAAACTGGTATCTAACAAAAAATTAAAGTCAATCAAAGTTGATGCAGAAAATCTGAAAGATTATCTGGGTGTAGCGAAATATTCACGACTTGAGGCCGATGACAAGCCCAAAGTTGGGGTGGTAACGGGTCTGGCTTGGACTGAAGCCGGCGGAGACGTTCTGTCGATTGAGGCCATTCTGCTTCCTGGATCTGGAAATATCATCTCGACCGGAAAACTGGGAGAAGTAATGCAGGAATCCGTTAAGGCGGCTTATAGTTACGTGAAGTCTCAGTATAAAACGTTTAATATCGATGAAGAACAGTTTGCGAAATGCGATGTTCATGTACATGTTCCAGAGGGAGCCGTACCAAAGGATGGTCCTTCAGCCGGGATTACTATATGCACGGCGATCGTCTCGGCTTTCTCGAAGAAGCAAATCAGAGCGGATGTTGCTATGACCGGAGAAATTACCCTTATCGGCAACGTCCTGAGGATCGGCGGTTTAAAGGAAAAGTTACTGGCAGCTCGTAGAAGCGGTATAAAGAGAGTCTTCATTCCAAAGGAAAATGAAAAAGATATCCCGGAATTACCGGGTGTAATTTTATCTGAGATGAATATTCAGTGCGTGTCTCATATTGATGAAGTTCTAGAGCGCGTATTCGTATGAGGCTAGTCGATTCGCACTGCCATCTTTTTTTTGACGAAATT